>DATELT010000237.1:0-8392 GCA_035276245.1 Chthoniobacterales bacterium | reverse complement strand
GCATTCCGATTCAACGCAACCATCGGTACGAACTTTCGGCGGAGTATGATAACACGACAGACGCCGATACAGACGCGATGGCGATCCTTTACCTCTACTTTGCGGAGAAGGATTTAGGAACGTTTGCTCGTCGTTAGCGGGGTTTTTCCAAGATGTCGGTCGGGTCCACAGCCAGGGATGGCTGTGCTACCGGACAGAAGAAACGCTTTTCGGTTTCATTTTCTCGTTTTAATTTCGCGCTGTAATTAGAACGAGAAATGAAGGAGACATCATGAAATCTATCGCCGTTAACGAAGAACAATTGCACAAAATTAAGACCGCTCCCGGGTTCATCGCGGCGCTGGATCAAAGCGGCGGGAGCACGCCGAAGGCTCTGCGTCTTTACGGAATTCAAGAGAATAGCTGGTCCAACGATGAGGAGATGTTCGCCCTCGTGCATCAGATGCGGACCCGGATCATCACCAGTCCCGGCTTCAACGGGGAGCGGATTATCGGCGCCATCCTGTTTGAGAACACCATGGAGAGGGAAATCGAAGGCCAGCCTACTCCGGACTATCTTTGGAACCTGAAGCGTGTCGTACCGTTTCTGAAGGTGGACCAAGGCCTTGCCCCTGAGAAAGACGGGGTTCAGTTGATGAAACCGATGCCGAAGCTGGCCGGGCTCCTCGATAGAGGGAGGGCCAAACGAATCTTCGGCACCAAAATGCGCTCAGTGATCAAACAAGCCAACGAAGCAGGTATCAAGGATATCGTGAGCCAGCAGTTTGAAATCGGTCTCCAGATTATCTCGGCGGACCTCGTGCCAATTCTCGAGCCAGAAATTGATATTCACTGCCCGGAAAAACGGAAAGCGGAGCAATTACTTAAAGCAGGTATCTTAAAGAAGCTCAACGAATTGCCAGGGGGACAGTTCGTCATGCTCAAGCTTACGCTACCGGAGCAGGACGACTTTTACGCCGAACTTGTCAAGCATCCCAAAGTTTTGAGAGTGGTTGCCCTTTCCGGCGGCTATTCCCGAGAAGAAGCAAACAATCGTCTTCGCAAACAACATGGTGTGGTCGCTAGTTTTTCCCGCGCGCTGGTTGAAGGGCTGACGGCCCAGCAGTCTGACGCTGAGTTCAATTCTGTGCTGGATAAATCCATTCAGAGCATTTTCGACGCCTCGAATACATAGGCGTTCCAGTGTGAGCATAGAGACGAGATCTGTATAACCTCTTTAAACGCGTCTTGATAACGCGCCGTGCCGTTTAATGACGACTCCAATAACCATGACGAGGGAATAACGAAGCCCGAATTACGCTGGAAATGTCTATGTGCTATTTCGTCATTTAAGCATTTAGGCTTTCTTCGTCATTGGCGCTTCGTATTTCCCGCCCTTGGTGGCGATGTGGCCCGTCGCAATTGCGAAAATCGCAGGCCGGCCTTGAGCAAGCCCCAGAGGGCGTCGCAGTAGGCGCTTGGCACAAGCGCCTCTACAATTTAGAAGGGAATTGTGACGCTCACTCTGGAAGAGATCGCGAAGTTGTCCGGCGGAAAGCTGGAGGGGGATCCCGACACAAAAATTATCGGTGCAGCTTCGTTGGCCGAAGCCACTGTCCACGAAATCTCATTTTTCAATAGTCCGCGTTACCTTCAGCAATTGCGCAAGACCCGCGCTGCCGCTGTCATTGTTCCCCCTGATTTCTCCGAACAAATCGGTCGCGCCGTCGTTCGAGTACAAAATCCGGCGAAAGCGTTCGAACAGATTGTCATCAAGTTCGCGCCGTCCCCAATAAAATTCGCACCGGGAATTCATCCGAGCGCGATCATTCACCCGCGGGCAAAATTAGGCGATGGCGTTTCCATTCAGCCATTAGTCGTGATCGAATCAGGCGCGCGTATCGGGTCAGGAGTCGTCATCGGGGCCGGTAGCTACATTGGACACGATGTCGAAATGGGAGAGGCCTGTATGATTTATCCGCGAGTCGTTATCAGGGAGCGGTGCAGGCTTGGTGCAAGGGTAATTCTGCACAGCGGGGCGGTCATCGGTGCGGACGGATTCGGTTTCGAAATGACAGCGAAAGGTCAGGAGAAGGTACCGCAAATCGGAATTGTCCAAATCGACGACGACGTGGAAATCGGTGCGAACACGACCATCGATCGGGCGCGGTTCGGTCGGACTTGGATTCAATCCGGAGCGAAGATCGATAATCTGGTGCAGGTCGCGCATAACGTGGTGATCGGCAAAGACACGGTAATCGCCGCACAGACGGGAATTGCCGGGAGTGTCCGAATCGGCAAGCGAGTAATGATCGGTGGTCAGGCCGGTATCATTGGGCACATTGAGATCGCCGACGGCACGATGATCGGAGCCCAGACAGGTGTCTCGAAGAATCTCAACGGCGGAGTCTGGTGGGCGACACCGTCAGTACCGCTAAAAGAAGCAAAGGTGCACCTGGCGTGGGTGCGGCGGTTGGGGGAATTTTTTGAGCGGGTACGGAAGTTGGAAGACAAGGTGAAGTAAGGGGACTGCGGGTGGGCCGTTGCAAGCGGCCGAGCAGGATGGCGCGGGTGATCGCAGCGATGGCAAAAGCACAGGCTTATCGCGCAGGATTCGTCGTCGCTTCAGGGGTAAGAATTTGATGCTAAGCTACTTGTGTCGTTTAAGCCGAGGAAAGGCTGGCAAGGTTGTTGCTATTGTAAATATTGAATTTATAGCAATGCGAGACCATTATCCTGCCGCCGAATTCCTCCTCGTCGATAGTGACCCCAAGCTCTCCGAATTTTTCGCCGCATATCTCTCCGAAAGAGGCCATCCTTGCAATGCCTTGCCCGACGCAGACAAGGCCCTCGATTGGCTTGTCCAAAATCGCTGCGAAGTAGTCGTTGTCGATCTCAAGTCAGAAAACGGTACCGCAAACTCCTTGATCGCGTCCGTTCGCGCGGTCGATTCCAGACTGCCGATCGTAGTGTTCACCGGAAAAGGTTGTAATGAGGCGCAAGTCCGCGCGGCAATGCGCGCCGGCGCGAGCGGCTACGTGAGTAAAAATTTGCCGACGGAACAACTCTATTGTGTGCTCGCGCGCGTGCTGGCAGCCGCCCGCTACAATGCGCGTCGCGTGCGCCTGCAAAGAGAATTGCTCGGCGCAGCCTAATCCGGCACGGCTTCGTCAATCATCGACCGTAGGTTCGCGATCGAGACACAGTCGGCCCCGAAGGCAGTCGCGGTTTCCTGTTCCAGCAAGTCCGAGGTCGCCACAGTCAGATCAAATTTCTCGGCATACTTGCTCGCGAGTCGTTCGATAATCGCGTCGGCCGTTTGTCCGGCACGCGAATAGAAAACCTGGACGCTGTGCGGCTCGGATTGTTCGGTGGCGGAGGTTCCCTTGCCATCGAAGACCACGACGACGCGGACACCGGTGTAATCCTGGAAATCGCGCAGTTTCTTGACCAGGGCATCGCGCGCGAGTGAGCCGCGACGGGCGTGGAGCCGCCGCAATTCCGGCCAACCGAAAATTGCGCTGTGACCATCCACGATCAGATAGCGAGCGCGCACCGAACGGTCATTCCGCCGCTGCCGCCGATAGTGGCGGGGCTACCTTCTTTGGTTTGGCGCGCGCCGGCTCGCGCTGCATGGCTTTGAGTTTGGCTTTTCTGCGTTCGAGATAAGCCTTACGGCGTTTGCGCTTGGCGCGGACGCGGTGTTGTTGGCCCATGTGGTGATCTATAGGTTGGGCTTGGGCAGGGTGCAACCAATTGGGGAGTGCTGCCACGGGCTGGAGAACGCCGGTGTGATTTACTCTTGCTAATTGGACCGGGTTTCGTGTAAAAAGTTATTCCCGCGAAGACCGCACCCGTGAATTCTCCCAAGCCGCTCATCACCATTTCGGCATTTCTTCTCCTCGCCTCTGCTGTCTTTGCTGTTCTGAATGAAAGTAAAGCTAAATCCCTGCGTAACGAAATGGCACTCGCAAAAAATCAGAAGGAAGCGGCCGATCACGCGCGTCAGACGGCGGAGAAAAATATTAAGGCCCGCGAAGCCAAGGTTGCGGCGGAACAAGTGAAGCTTAATGAAAATGACGGCCGCGTGGCCAGCGCAGAAGCGGAATTAGTCAAGACGCAGACCGAGAAATCTGACTTGCAGGCAAAACTGCAGGCTAATGAGGCGCAGATTTCGGAGTTGCAAAAACATATCGAAGAGATCAGTAAATTGCCGGCGAATCCAAATCCTGGCGCGCCATCGGTGGCAGAATTGCAAGCCCAGCTCGATGACGCTCGCAAACAGCTGGAGGGTGCCGAGCACGAGAAAACATTCTTGACCGAGAAATTACAGCCGGGGACTCGCGAACAGATGCGTGCACCTGAGGTCATGGTACGGGAGCGTCGCGCGCCAACTTTTCGCCCTTCCGTTCGCGGAACTGTGCTGGCGGTGAATCAGGCGTATAACTTTGTGGTCTTGAATCTTGGCGATCGCCAGGGATTACAGACGAATGCCGAAATGCTGGTGCTGCGCGACACCACGATCATTGGAAAAATTCGCATTTCGTCGGTTGAACCTTCCACCGCTATTGGTGATATTCTCGGAAACAGCCTGGCGCGTGGCGTTCAGGTGCAACCTGGTGATATTGTCATTTATGCTGGCTCGAATTCCTAAACGAACGATTTCCTTTTTACTGCTTTTGGCGGGTTGCGTCGCTTTTGTTGGCTGCGCTTCAGAAAGACACGTCGCGCTGGTCGATGATCCCGATGCCAAGAGCGAATCTCAAATACCCTGGAACAAACAGGAGAAGTGGGAATCGCAACAAAGCCAGTTCACCGGGATGACGGATCACCGGTAAGAATCCGGACCTCTCCGTAGCGTTGGATTTGGATTAAACGCTAAAAGGTTTCACGGTGGCAAATTGGGACCTGGGCGGACGGGATCTCTCCAGGCCCCAAATCTTGGGGCGACACGGCGGTCCACCCCAGATCGAGGGGACTCGCGATACTCTGCCGCGCTCAAATCCAAAATCCCCGCGGGATTGCTGCATTTTTTGGTATCACAACGATCCCATCACGGATGTAATAATTATCCGCGTCGAAATTCTCCGGCTTGCCTTCCGGCGTGATGACAACGCCGTCAGCGATCCGCGCGTTTTTGTCGATGATAGCGCGATCGATTACGCAATTGCGTCCGATCCCGATCGGAATATCCTCTGCGGTGCGCCCACTACTGAGTTCATAGTAATCGGCGCCCATCACGACGCTATTCCGTATGGTAGCGCCGCTTTGAATGATGCTGCGAACGCCAATCACGCTGCGCTCGATATGCCCATCGGAGATGATACAGCCGTCAGAAATAATTGCCTGTCGCAAGGTGGCGCCATTGATTTTGCTGCCGGGCAGAAAACGCGGATGCGTATAAATCGGCGCCTCCGATTCAAAGAAACTGTATGCCGGTACAAGATCGGTGAGATCGAGATTGGCTTCATAAAAAGCGCGGATCGTTCCGATGTCTTCCCAGTAGCCGTCGAAAATGTAAGCGCTGACATTGCGCGTTTGAATGGCGGCGGGAATGACGTGCTTGCCGAAATCCACCAAATCATTGTTAAGGCAATCGATCAGCACGTTGCGATTGAAAACGTAAATGCCCATTGAGGCCTGAAATAATTCCTCGTCCTGGCCGTGCCCGATATCCGCGAGTAGAGCGCGATCCATTTTCATTTGATCAAGAACCTTTGCCTCCTTCGGTTTCTCGACGAATCGCGTGATACGCCGGTCTTCGCCGCTGAGCATGATTCCGAACTCCGCAACCTGCTCGCGTTTCACCGGTTTGGTAGCGAGCGTGATCTCTGCTCCTGAGCGGATGTGCTGATGCAGGAGCGAGCGAAAATCCATCCGGTAAAGCTGGTCGCCACTGAGAATTAGATAAAATTCGTACGGGCTCTCGAGGAAGTAACGCATGTTTTGCCGAACGGCATCGGCGGTGCCCTGGTACCATTGCGAACCTTCGGGTGTTTGCTGGGCCGCGAGGATATCGACGAAGCTGCGCGAGAACTTGTCGAACTTGTAGCTCGCCTGAATGTGGCGATGCAGCGACATGGTGTTGAACTGCGTGAGCAAATAGATCGAGCGCAGGCCGGAGTTAAGACAATTGCTGATTGGGATGTCGACCAACCGATATTTTCCGCCAAGCGGCACCGCCGGTTTGGCGCGGTCTTTGGTTAATGGAAACAACCGGGTGCCCGCGCCGCCTCCCATGATGATGGCGAGAGTGCGTTGGGTCGTCCCCGGCGGAAGCGCAGGCGTTTGCATCGTTGCTAATGTGACCGGAAACGGAATCGCTGCCCGCAAAATTTTTGCGGAGCTTCATATCTTTTTGGAAGATAGCAGGATGCCTAACTCCCAGTTATTCCTGGGAACCGTCCTGACACAGGCGCCGCTACAACCGCCTGAAATATGCTATACTCTCGCTCCTAAATTTATGTGCGGAATTGTCGGCTACGTTGGGCAGGCGGAAGCGGCGCCCATTCTTCTCGATGGTTTGCGGCGCCTTGAATATCGCGGTTACGATTCGGCCGGCGTCGCCGTCGTAAACGGCAAACAAATCGAGACGCGAAAATGCGCCGGACGCATTGCGAATCTCGCGAAACTCATGACGGAAAAGCCGCCCTCGGGAAGCTATGGCATTAGTCATACCCGCTGGGCAACCCACGGAAAGGTGACCGACGAAAATGCGCATCCGCATTTCGACCAGAGCGGAAAAATCGCGCTCGTGCACAACGGTGTCATTGAGAATTACGCCGCGCTCCGCGAACAACTCGAACGGGAAGGCGGTCACACCTTTACCTCCGATACCGATACCGAAGTGCTGGCGCACTTGATTGGCAGCATCTATGAGAAAATCGACGGCGCGGATTCCAAAGCTCGTCTTGTTAATGCGACTCGGGCAGCGCTGAAACAAGTGATCGGCACCTACGGCATTGCGCTGGTTCATTCCGATATCAAAGACTTCATGATTGGCGCCCGACGCGGCTCACCTTTGGTACTCGGAGTCGGCAAGGAGGAGAATTTTCTCGCCAGCGACGTTAGCGCCATCGTCGCTTACACCCGCGACGCAGTTTATCTTAACGACTTTGATATCGTCGCAGTCTGGCGCGACAAATTTGAAATCAGTTCGGTCGCGGGCGAATCCGGCAACTACCAGATCAGCAAGGTCGAATTCGGCGCGGAAGACGTTAGCAAGGGCGATTTCCCACATTACATGCTCAAGGAAATCTTTGAGCAGCCGCACTCGGTCCGCGATGCCATGCGCGGACGGCTCAACACCGAAGAATGCACCGCCAAGCTCGGCGGATTGAACATGACCCCGGCAGAGTTGCGCGATGTCTCGCGCGTTGTCCTAACGGGATGTGGGACGGCATTGCACGCGGCGTTGGTCGGCGAATATCTGATCGAGCAGCTGGCCAACCTTCCAGTGGAGGTGGAATACGCCAGTGAGTTCCGCCACCGCAACACCCCCATGAGTGGCAATACGCTCGTGTTCGCCATCAGCCAGAGCGGCGAGACCGCCGATACACTCGGTGCGTTGCGCGAAAGCCAGCGCAAAGGATTTCGTACTCTCGGCATCTGCAACAATGTCGCCAGTACGATCGGGCGGGAAAGCGATGGCGGCGTTTATATGCACGCCGGCCCGGAAATTGGAGTAGCAGCGACGAAATCGTTCACCTCGCAGGTCACGATTCTGGCGTTGATTGGATTGCTCCTCGGGCGGATGCGGCATCTTTCTACCTCACAGGGGTCGCGCGTGATCGAAGCACTGGAAGCGTTGCCCGACCAAATTGAATCGGTGCTGAAGCTGAGCGATCACATTCGGGCGATCGCGAAAAAATATGTCGAGGTCGAAGGGATGTTATTCTTTGGCCGGCAGTTTAACTTTCCGGTGGCATTGGAAGGCGCGCTGAAGATGAAAGAGATCACCTATCTCTTTGCCGAAGGTCATCCGAGCGCGGAATTGAAGCATAGCATCATTGCGCTGGTGGGGCCGGATCTGCCATCGGTTTTCATTGCGCCGGATGACGCCGTATTCTCGAAGAATCTGAATAACATCGAGCAGGTCAAGGCGCGAAAGGGGCCGATCATAGTTCTGACAAGTGGCGATGGCTCGAAACACCTAAGAGGAATCGCTGACGATGTGATCGAGATTCCGCGCGCGCCCGAATTCACTGCACCGGTGTTGACCGCGATCCCGCTTCAGTTGTTCGCCTACCACGTCGCCGTTGAACTAGGGCGCGATGTGGACAAACCGCGTAACTTGGCCAAGAGCGTGACGGTCGAATAGTACGCTTGCCCGTTAACGGTTCAAGGCTTCAACGGGAACGGTCCTATTTCCGCGGTTCGTCTTTGGATTTCTTGCCTTCGCCCGGGCGATAAT
>DATELT010000236.1:0-13815 GCA_035276245.1 Chthoniobacterales bacterium | reverse complement strand
TGGCAGACCACAATAATCGGGGGGCCATCACCAGTGACCAGGTCAGCGCGATTCAGAGCAGCGGGCATGCTCCCACTTAGCAAGCGAGTGTGCATCATTGCAACCTGCGATCAGGAAACTACACCGCGATCGTGAATGTGTGAACAATACCACTGACGCTGCTCTGGTGGAAGTGGGCGATCTGCAACCCGTCTTTTAGAAGAGATCAGTAAGGCTCAGGCTTTCATCTTCGATACCGAATCTACCAAGCAAGCTCGCGTCGCAGCGCGATGGCGTATTTAAACAACAACGTGGTTATCGGCCCTACTGTTCGTTCCGACCGGAGCATGATAGCGTGATGATCATGGCTGCGCACGTTTCAGATTTTGAGCTACCGCAATCTCTTTTAGCTTCCGAATTTTCACTTCCAAACGTTGTATGACTCTCCAAGTGTATCGCCGTCAGACCAGGATTGCCGTGTTTATCGTCTTGCTTAGTTTAGCACTCGTCGCCTTGAGCGAAGAACAATCCAAAACAGAGTGGACTGCTCCCGCAGGTGAAGCGCAAAAGAAAAATCCTGTTGCAGCCAATGAGTCTTCACTCGCCGCCGGACAAAAAATCTATCTGAAACGTTGTGTCGAATGTCATGGAAAGACAGGAAACGGCGATGGCCCGGATGCGGCTGAACTAGGCATTCATCCGGCAAAACTTTCCGATCCGGCAATGCGAACACAAACAGACGGCGAGCTGTTCTGGAAAATCACTGTGGGCAAAAAGCCGATGCCGAATTATCGCACCCGGCTTTCGCCGACCGATCGCTGGAATGTGATCAACTACCTTCGATCCTTGCCCGGGAGGTAATCCAGCATGAAGACGGCTCTACAGGCTTTTTTGTTGGTAGCGATCCAAAACGCCCTACTAACAACGGTGCCGAGCTTGTTTGCGCTCAAGACGCGCCGCCGGACGGATAGGTGACGAGAAAAGAGTACGAGGAGCTTAAAGCTAGACTTCGGCGGCGTCGAGGAAGCCTTCCAATTGTCGGATGCGAGTAGGATGTCGCATTTTGCGTAAAGCTTTGGCCTCAATTTGCCGTATCCGTTCACGGGTCACCCGGAATTGGCGGCCTACTTCTTCAAGGGTCCGACTATATCCATCAACCAATCCAAAGCGTTGCTCCAACACCTGTCGTTCTCGTTCGGTCAGTGTTTCGAGCACGTCTTTGATTTTTTCCTTCAAGAGCACAATCGCGGTGACATCACTTGGATTTTCCGCGCCTTTATCTTCGATAAAATCACCAAAATTAGTCTCCTCGCTCTCCCCTACCGGTGATTGCAATGAGATAGGTTGCTGCGCCATTTTCAAAACCGCGCGAACGCGATCGACCGGCAGCAGAATTTCCTCGGCGACTTCCTCCGGAGTCGGCTCCCGTCCATATTCCTGGACCAGCTGTTTCTGCACCCGCATTAGTTTGTTGATTGTCTCAATCATGTGGACGGGAATGCGAATAGTGCGCGCCTGATCGGCTATGGAACGGGTAATCGCCTGACGAATCCACCACGTGGCGTAGGTAGAAAATTTATAGCCACGGCGATACTCGAATTTCTCGACCGCTTTCATCAGTCCCATGTTGCCTTCCTGGATAAGGTCGAGAAACGAGAGGCCGCGGTTGGTATATTTTTTGGCAATGGAGATGACGAGTCGCAGATTGGCTTCCACCATTTCGGTTTTCGCCCGCAGCGCCTTGCGCAACCATAATTTCAAAGCCTGATAATGCTCGGCATACTCGTCGGCCGAAAACCACGCCGCGCATTCCAGATCCTGCAGTTTGGGTAACTGCTTGCGACGCCCTTGATTCGGTTTCGCCCGATCCGATTTCAACGCCATCAACACAGCGAAATGTTGATCGGCCAGATGTACGAATTCTTCGGTGACCTTTTGTTTAAAATAAAACCGTGGATAAAGCCGTTGCAGACCATTGACGCAACGTTGAAAAGTTTTCGCCCGCGCCTTTGCCGTCCGGGATGTTGCTTCCCGCATCTGAGCATATTGTTGCGTCGTGATTGCAGCCAGTTTCTCGACTTTCTGGCACAACCGCGGCAGCAATTTCATGTAGCGCTCGCGGCTCTCGATTTTCTTATCGAGAATGACGCGATCGAAGCGTTCGTAACCCTCCGCTAATTTTTGAGCAAGATCGAGATGCGCCCGGGCGGTAAAACCAAAACGATTGATATGCTGCTGGACGAGGTACTCGGCCTCTTCGATCCGCTTTGAAATTTGCACTTCCTGTTCGCGGGTCAGCAGCGGCACCTGCCCCATCTGCTTAAGATACATCCGCACCGGATCGTCCAGAATCTCGAAGCGGCTCTCGGGCTTTTCCTCTTCCTCTTCTTCCTCGCTTTCTTTCTTGCCTTCTTTGTACCGATCGACCTCCGAGGCTTCAATGATGTCGATCTCCATTCGCCGGAGCTGGCTCAGAATCGCATCAAGGTCCTCCGCGTCCGTCACTCCTTCGGGCAAAACATCATTGAGATCGTCGAAGGTGACGTAACCCTGTTCCTTAGCCAGTTTGGCCAGCTCCCGGATACGGCTTTGTAAATCATCGGACGCGATTGCGAGGCGGTTGGTACCTTCAACTTGCTGAGCGATTACTACTTTTTCCGACACCACGAGCTGTGACTTGCGCGGCCGTCCACGCTGTCGCGCGACTACCGGAGGTACACCGGTTTTTAATTTCCGTTCCGGCGTTGAGTTGAGCCGTGAACTGTTGTCAGAGTGACACCGTCCACGCACACTTCGTTTTAATTTCTTGGCCACAGAGAAAGCCCTCAAAACTTCGCAAACGCGGGAATTTCCGAAATGTTAGGGCTCGTGCGCACGGGCTGGCGAAAACCGGGGAACGTCGTGGAGTTGGCCCCGCAGGTCAAGGACTTGTTTCTGGAGTTGCATAATTTCCCCGGTGGTCAGATTTGGGAGGCGCAACCGGCTCTCCGCCGCCTCCAATTGCCGCCGCAAAATCGCCTGTTGCAGCCCGCTCCACCAGCCCCGCACAACCGCAGCGGGGTTGGCCGGTATTTTTTGCAGGAGCCACCCCGAGACAAGCGATTCGTCAGAGGGCGTCAGAGTTGTTTGAAACAAATTCAACGATGCCGAATTATCCGGCCTGACATCGGCTTCGAGAATTTTTACCAGCAAATCCGCGCCCGGGACATGCGTCAGCACATCCCGCCAATCTTGTTGGACTAGGAAGGCATGTGCCTCTTCATCACGCAAGGCAAGCAGACAAAGCATAGCCACATCGTGCGAGGGAGCTACGACAGGCAGTCCCGCTTTTGAGCCCGAAGCTATCGGGCGACTAGGTTCGCCGCGCTTCACCAGGGTCTCGAAGTCGCCGATGCGAAGGCCGAGCCGCGCGGAAACCTTGTTCATTACTTCCCCGCGCATCATCGGGTCGCGTACATGTGCGACACTCGCAGCCAGTTCACGAGCTACCTGCAGTTTATTGGAAAGGGAATTCAAATCGCTGGATGCTGCTTTCTTCTCGATCCAATAATCAAAAAATTCCGGCGCAGCAGCGACCAGTTCATCGAATTTTTGCCGGTCGGATTTTCGCACCAGTGAATCTGGATCCTCGCCTGCGGGCATCGCCGCTACCCGCACTACCAGGTCATTTTTCAACAGCGCCTCGAGCGAATGTTCGGCCGCATTTTGCCCGGCAGTATCGGAATCAAAACAGAGCACTACTTCGCGCACGAACCGCTTCAGGACATGCGCCTGCTGTTCGGTGAAAGCTGTTCCCTGCGGTGCGACGACATTCTGAATTCCAGCTTCAAACAGGGTGATCAAATCGAGTTGCCCTTCGCAGACGATGGCGCAGTCGGCATCAATCAAGGCTCGCTTTGTTTTGTGCAATCCGAAAAGGACGCGGCCTTTGCGAAAAAGCGGCGTCTCTGGCGAGTTGATGTATTTGGCCGCCATCGCATCATTGGCGAGAACGCGTCCAGAGAATGCGATGACTTCGCCAACGTCATTACAGATGGGAAACATGAGACGGCCGCGAAAACGATCGTAGAATTCACCCTCGCCGTGTTCTTCATCGCGGAGTTTCACCAGGCCGCTCGAGAGTAATTCCTGCCGGCGATACCCTTCCTTGCTCGCCCACCGGCACAACGCATCCCAGCTTTCCGGCGCGTAGCCGAGTTTCCATGATTTCGCAACCTCGCGGTTGACCCCGCGCGTCTTCAAATAATCGCGCGCGGACGCTCCGACGTCACGTTTCAGTAAATTTTCGTGAAACCATTCCGCCGCTTCCGCATGCAGGCGCAGCAACAAACGCCGCGCTTCATGCTGCGCCCTTTCATCTTCACTGCGGCGTTCTTCGACAATCGTGATCCCGACCCGCGCTGCTAGTTTGTGCACCGCTGCGGGAAAATCGACATGCTCATAATCCATGACGAAACGGAAAACGCTGCCGCCCGCTCCACACCCGAAACAATGAAAGGTTTGGCGTTGCGGACTGACGGTGAAGGACGGCGTCTTTTCCTGATGAAATGGACAGAGCGCCTTGAAACTTGCACCCGCCCGCTTCAGGGGAAAATAAGTTCCGATAACTTCCACGATATCGTTCGCGGCCGCGACCTGCTCGATTGTCTCCGACGGAATCGCCATCTTTTTGCTCGTTCCAGCCTGTATATCGTGGGAAGCTTAGCGCGTGAGCAGCCGCTTCCAAATTTTCCGTAAAATCGCGGCGGCGTTGCTATTTGTCGCGGCGATCGGGCCCACCGTCCAGGGACGCGAAATTATTCGTAAAGGCGACACTGTCATCATTCCACTGAAAGGCGAGGTTTCGCCAGCGCTGCATCTGTTTGTCCGACGTGGACTCAAGCTGGCGGAGTCAGCCGAAGCCAGTGCAATCGTAATTGAAATGAACACGTACGGTGGGCGATTGGACTCGGCGGAAGAAATTACCACCGCGCTCAATCGCGTCGCCATCCCCACCTATACTTATATCGATACCAATGCGGGATCGGCCGGAGCCCTAATCGCTCTTGCCACCAAACATATTTACATGGCGCCGGTTAGCGCCATCGGGGCCGCCGCGCCGGTTCTTTCCACCGGACAAGACCTGCCCGAAACGATGCGTGACAAAACGATTTCCTATTGGTCGGCGCTCGTCCGCAACACCGCCAGCCAGAACGGACACAATCCGGATGTCGGCGAGGCGTTCATGAATAAAGACAAGGAAGTGAAAATCGGGGACCGCGTTGTGCACGCGAAAGGTTCCCTTCTGACTTTAAACGCCAAGGAAGCAAGCGAGACGGTCAATGGAAAGCCGGTGCTGGCGGATGGAATCGCGACATCCATCGATGAGTTTGCAAAGAAGGCTAAACTTGGCGGCCAGGTTGTTCGGTTGCAGCCGACCGGCTTCGAACAATTCGCTTTTTGGATTACGGCGCTTGCGCCGTTGCTTTTGCTTGTCGGAATTGTTTGCGCCTATCTCGAGTTTAAAATCCCGGGGGCGACTTTGCCCGGCGTCATCGCGGGAATTTGTTTCGTTCTCTTCTTCCTCGGACACTATCTCGCTGGCCTGGCTGGATGGGAAGCAGTCGTGTTCTTTGTCCTGGGTGTTACGCTCGTTCTCATCGAAGTCATGTTCTTTGCCCATTCGACCATCATTTTCGGCGTCGTCGGCGCTTTCCTTATTCTAGCTTCACTGTTCTGGGCCATGGTTGACCGGTATCCGGATCAACCCGTCATGCCCTCGACCAAAATGTTGCTCGTGCCGATGTTGAACCTGTCGATTGCCATCATCGCTGCGATGATTGTGATCGCATTGCTCGCCCGTTATTTGCCGCGGACAAGTCTATATCGGCGATTCGCCTTACTGGCCGCGAATCCGTCGGGTCCATCCTTCAGCGCGCCGCGAGAATTCGTTACCGGCCTGCCCATTTCGCTTGGAGCAACGGGGACAGCGGTGACGATGCTGCGTCCCAGTGGAAAAGGAAGATTTGGCGATCAACTCGTCGATGTCGTCACCGCTGGCGAATTTATTTCCGCAGAAACTCCAATCGTCGTTTCGCAGATAGACGGAATGCGGGTCCTGGTATCGCGCAGCCGAATTTCTTCCTAAGAATTCCAGTCCGCGTAAAGCAACAGTTGCTGCCCCTTGGCGATGCATGTTGCAACCCCAACGCCAGGCCGCCCTGTTCGTAGTACAGGCGTCTTGCCCGTTCCAAATTCAGCCGCCGGCGACAACGCGGATGAATTCGACCTTGTCGCCGTCGCGCAGGGCACGCGAGTTCCATTCCTCGCGATGCAATGCCAATCCGTTGTGCTCAATGAGCAACGTTGCCGGGATCAGATTCAACTCCCCTACCAGCGCAGAAATGGTTGTCCGCTCCACCACGGAATGCGGTTCACCGTTCAGAATGATATTCATCGTTTTATCAGCGCGGCGTCCCAATCCTTCCACACCGGTTCGATCCCGTTACGGCGCAAAACAGCCGCAATCTCCTGCGGCGACCGCGAATCGCCGATCTCGAATTGGGCGGTAGCAATGTCATCTTTTCGACCATTCGTTGGATGAACAACATCCGGCGGGACGACGGCTCGCCCCCGGACGGTGAGGTGGACCTTTTCTCTGCCTTGCCCGGTGTAACCACCGGGTTCCGTATGGCTGCCGGCGCTCATCATTGTTACCCCGACTTGTATGAGCAGATCGCGTAAGACCGCCGGCTCGCGCGTGCTCAAAACGATCCCGACCTGCGGGAAGGCCACGCGCAGCGCGCATACCAGATGAACGAGATCGCGATCGCTTATCGGAAAACGCGGGCGAAATTCTCCCGCCGCCGGTCGAAGGCGCGGAACACTGACAGTGAGAGAAGATTTCCAGCAGCGCTTCAGCAAATATTCGAGATGGGCCGCCAGCGCGATCGCTTCCTCGCGCCATGGGGCTAGCCCTAAAAGCGCGCCAATTCCAATCCGACGAAAGCCCGCGTCGTAGCCGCGCTCCGGACAAGCAAGACGCCACGCAAAATCCTTTTTTGGACCCGCCAGGTGCAGGTGATCGTAAATGGCGCGGTTGTAGGTTTCCTGGTAAACAACGAGACCTTCCCCGCCTGCCTCAACGATCGGAATGTAATCCTCGGTTTCCATAGGGGCGACCTCAATGGAGATGGAAGAAAAATCGTCGCGCAGAACACGAACACAATCGGCCAGGTAATCGCGACTAACGAATTTTGGATGTTCGCCGGCAACGAGCAGGAGTTGCCGGAAGCCGGCGACGGCGAGATGGCGAGCTTCTTTCACCACCTCATCGAGTAAAAGAGTAACCCGCAGAATAGGATTTTCACGCGAGAATCCACAGTAACGGCAGCTGTTAATGCATTCGTTGGAGAGATAAAGCGGTGCGAACAATCGCATCGTTCGCCCAAAATGTTGAAGTGTCAGCGCGCGGGCACGGACAGCCAGGCGATCGAGCTCAACATTATCTTTCGGAGCAATCAACGCGCGGAACGTCCGAACCGTCTCGCTTTGTTCCAACGGCAGATTGTCGAGTATCCCTGCGAATTCCACGGTCATACTTTCCGACCTCGCCGCTGCCTGCGCAAATCCCGATGGTCTCACACAAGGTCCACAAAGCACATCGAGTCCCTGGTTGCTTTATGCCCTTTGTGGCCGCGGTGCCGAAAGCAAAACGGCGGCATCTCCGAAATGCCGCCCTTGAAAAAACTGAATCTGTCTAGAACGCGAACGTCACACCGCTGCGGACCATGCCAAAGTTATTCTCCGGACCATCCACCACATTCCAGCTGAAATCGCTCATCCAACCGATGTGCGGGGTTAGACGAATCTCAAGGCCGCCGCCCGCTTGGCCATATACTCTCGTGTCACTGCCCGAATGGGTGGCCGGGAAACCGACGCTCACAGCCTTCACGTCAGATGCAAGCAGCTGAGTAAAGGAATCACGTTGGCCGCCGCCGAAAATAGCGCCGACGCCACCGTACACATAAGGCGCGAAGCGACTGCAATGAATTGGATAGCGCAGGGTAAATGTTCCTTTGACCGCGCCGATGACACGTGAGTCGTCGCTGAATACCGGCTGGCCATTAAGGTCGAACCCGTCCAACTGACGCCTGGTTGATTCCGCTGCCCAGCCTTCCACCCCAACACCAAAGTAGCGATGAAAGAAGTATTTGACGTCGACACCACCGCCCCAGGCGTGATCGGATTCAATGTAGCGATCTTCTTCCCAGTTATTTCCGGTAAAGATATAAGTGCCCCACAAGCTGATATTAAATTCAGTGTCCCGGTACCATTCCGGGCACGGTGGCACCTGCGTCACCTGCTTCATCTCTTTTCCGGAATAGGCCTCGGTTCCTCCATAGGCAACAGTTATCATCGTCGCCAAGGCGCAAATCGCAGTAGTTAGCCTTCGCATCATTTCTCCTTTTAGTTCTCCCTTTGCGCCATATGGACGGACGATTTCGTGCTTTTGTCAATTACGAAACGCATGGTTGGAAGCAGCGGTTGTGCCAAAATGACGCGGCTTTACGCTTTCAGTTCCGCCCCATTACTTGCGTCGGTGATGACAAACTTCTCGTGATGGAAACTCGGGTCGCCCCGAAACATTAATCTGCTGGCGTAGCGGCGTTCCAATTCGATCAGAAGTTCTTCGTCTTCTTCCCGTAATCGTTTTAGCACATCGGGGTTCAAGATTACCCGGAATTCGTGAACTTCGTCCTGGTATTTCCGCATTACGGTATTAAGCGTGCGATGCAATTCGACGCTCGTGGTCATCGAAGTTTTAACCACGCCGCGTCCCTGACAATACGGGCAGTTCTCGTAAATCGAATCACTCAGGCTTTCCTGCGCACGCTGCCGTGTCATTTCCATTAAACCCAGAGGCGAAATTGGCAGGACATGCGTCTTGGCTTTGTCGCGCTTCAACCGCTCCCGCATCAACTGATAAACCAACTGCTGATCTTTGCGGCTCTTCATATCGATGAAATCGCTGATGATAAGCCCGCCCACATTCCGCAGCCGCAGTTGGCGCGAAATTTCATCAGCCGCTTCCAGATTGGTTTGGAGGATTGTCTTTTCGACATCACGCGCACCTTTGTTGCGACCGGTATTCACATCGATCGCAACGAGCGCTTCCGTTTCATCAATGACAATGTAACCGCCGCATTTCAGCCACACCTGACGATGAAATGCGTCGTCGATTTGTTTTTGCACGCCGAACGTTTCGAAAATTGGCGACGCGCCGTCGTAAAAGTGAAGGCGATTGCGGGAACGCCGTGAAATGTCGCCAATCATCTCACCCATCCGATCGAGTGCAGCGCGATCATCGCACAAGACCTCATCAATTTCTTCGGTCAGAAAATCGCGCACGGTACGTTCGATCAAGTCTGGCTCTTCGAAAACGCGGTGCGGCGCGGGGTAATTTTTGATCTCCTGCTCCACCTTGGCCCATTGTTCGAGCAGGAAGCGTAAATCACGCACAAAATAACGGGCACGGGCGCCTTCGCCGACGGTACGAATGATTACGCCAATCCCTTCGGGAATATCAAGTTGCCGCAGAATTTTTCGCAGCCGTTCCCGTTCCTTCGGGTCCTCAATCTTGCGTGAGATGCCGCTGCGATCGCTGAAGGGCATGAGCACGAGATAACGCCCGGCAAAACTCAGATTGGTGGTAACCCGCGGACCTTTTGTTCCGATCGGCCCTTTCGTCACCTGAACGATTACGTCGGAACCAACCGGATAAATATTCGGAATATCCTTGGCTGTGATCCGTTTGTGGTGACCGCGTTTGCCCGGGCGATCAATTTCCTCGATGCCACTATCGAGCGCGGCCGGAATCGCATCCCAAAAATGGAGGAAAGCATTCTTTTCGAAGCCGATGTCGACAAACATCGCCTTCAATCCCATCTCGATGTTTTTCACTCTACCTTTAAAGACAGAGCCGACAATATTGCGCGAAGTGTTACGCTCGACGCTATATTCCTCGAGTCGTCCGTTCTCGAGCAGCGCCACTCGCCGCTCCAGCTTCTCCACACTGACAATCAGCTTGTTGCCCGTTTTGCGCGGGATACCTAAAAGTCTCCGAACTTTGTCGATCATAATTAAATTGTTGAATTACGGATGAGGCGTGGTGTTCGCTTCCTTCCGGTAAAAGTTGCATGATTAAAAACCGCGCGACCGGCGCGATGGTGTTGGCGTTGGGGCAGGCGCGGGCGTGCTGCGGCGACCGAAAAGACGCTGGAAAAATCCTCGCCGTTCCGGCTGTGGCGTCGCAACGGGCTGGGCACGAGCTACGCGTGTCTGGCGTGTGGCCACCCTGCCCTCAGCATCCGGCGCCTGCTCGACGTCTGGTTCGCCACCGCCACTCGCCATTTGCACGTCAGCGCTGGATGTGCCGGCGTCTTCTTCATCCTCTCCGCTACTCACATTCGAATCTTTGAATGATACCGACTTGATTAGGTCGAAAGGATTTTCGTGATGTGCGGGAGCGAGCCACGCAAGCTGCATGTCGAAATTGCCTTCATCCATCGCCAAAATGCGTTCCAAAATTCTTGTCGCGATCGGCGCGGCAACCTCACCGCCGTGCCCAGAGGCGCCCTGTACCATCACCACGACAACGTATTTCGGATTGTCGTACGGCGCGAAACTCACAAACCACGCGACGTTTTCCTCCTGGCCGCGATCGGTGGCCTGCGCGGTTCCGGTCTTGCCGGCCACCTGCACATTTTTGAGTCTCGCGCGCCCCCCCGTGCCGCCGTCTTCGTTCACGACTTTCCATAAGCCTTTTCGCACCAGTTCAATCTGATCAGGTGTGACTTCGCGCCGCAGATCAAATCGAAGTCTCGGCGCGAAACTCACCGGCTTGCCTTGCTCATCCACGACCGGTGTCCCGTCCTCATTCAGGACTTTGTCGATCAAACGGGGGTAATAACAGGTGCCACCATTGGCCACCGCCACGTATGACATCGCGAGCTGCAATGGCGACACGAGTGTGTAGCCCTGGCCAATCGAAACGTTCGCGGTTTGCGCCTGCGTCCATCGCTCCTGCGGATGATGAATCTGCATCCACTCCGGCCCCGGCATGTTGCCGGACTGCTCGCCACTCAATTGCAAACCTGATTCTTCGCCCATACCGAGCATCTTCCCCACGGCATCAATCGATTGAATGCTGGCGGCGTTTCCGTACTGATAAAAAAAGGAGTCGCACGAAACTTTGATCGCATCCTCAAGACCGATTGTGCCGTGCGTATAATGTTTGGACGCAACCCAACATTGGAAGAAGTGATCGCCGTAGCTGATGCCTCCGCCGCAGCTGTATTTGTTACTCGTTAAGCCTTTTCGCAAACCGGCTAGCGCGGTGATCAACTTGAACGTCGATCCTGGCGGAAGCCCGCTGATGGCACGATTCACCAGCGGGTGGGCTGGATCTTTGCGCAGCGCCTCCCAATCCTTGGCCTTGATACTGGGGATAAATTTATTCGGATCAAATGATGGTACCGAAACCATCGCGAGGACGTTGCCATTGTTCGGATCGACAACCACTGCGCCGGCGCGGCTGACGGCCCGCAATGCCTCCTCGGCGATCGCCTGAATGCGCGCGTCAATCGTTAAATAAACATTGGCGCCCTGCTGCGGCGGATCTTCTTTTAGCACCCCATCAATCACACCTTTCGCATTACGCCGCAGGTAGCGAATTCCCGGTTTGCCGCGGAGATATTGATCGAAGATCTTCTCGATATTGGATTTTCCTTCCACGTCGCCCTGATAAAACGTGAACTTCTTCGCTTCTTCCTTGTTCGTGTCATCCGGCGGGCCGACATAACCGAGCAAGTGCGCCGCCAGCGCGCCGTATACATAGGAGCGCACCGGCTTAATTGCGAGATCGACGCCGGGAAGTCCCACATCGTGCTCGGCGAATTTCGCCATTGTCTTAAAATCGATGTCTTTGATGTAGGTGTAGGGCACTTCGGTGTTGGTCCGGTAATGTTTTTGTAACTGGCCGGCATTGTAATCGCGCGCCAGATCCAGATCATCGAGCCGCGGAACGACCCCACTGTTCACAATCTTTACGATGTCCGGTTCCTTCAGGTCCTTTGGCATTCCGCTGATGGTCGCACGGTACTCCGTCAAGGGAGGTTGACCGTAACGTTGTCGATAGCCTTTGACCATCTCCGGTAGATAAAAGTCCACCTCATAACTGGCACGGTTTTGCACCAGTGGCAGCCCGGTGCGGTCGCGAATCTCGCCACGGATTGACGGGATTCGCACTGTGGCGGCGGAGCTGCCCCGAATGCGCGCGGTCCATTCCGCCCCGCGCGCGACCTGCACCCACCAAAGCCTCGCCGCCAGGGCTCCCAGACCGAGCAGCATGAGCAACCCCAGAAATTGCAATCGTAGGAGCGGGCTTATTCGCGGGCGACGGTTCATACTATTCCTCGCCGAGGAAGATAGGGGTAGGCAGTGGCTCGTGCCAACCAGTGCAAGGCCCAAAAAACAAGCGGCGCCATAATCATTGCGAGCAACCCTGGTCCGCCGATCTGCCACCAGACCTCCCGTGAAAAAAAGATGGAACCGCGGCGAAAGGACAGCATCAAATATTGGCCCAGCAAAAGAGCCGAGGTGCAAATGCCACTCATGATGCAATGCACTTCCCAACGCCCACGCGCAAAAAGCGGCCGCAACCCATGCATGATTCCCGCCAGAACAGCGTAAAGCACTATTGACGAGCCGAATGAAATTTCAACATGGCTGCCAATGACCTGTGCTGTTACCGCATCCAGCAAAAAACCAGCCCAGAATACCAGCACCAGTAGAAGCGGTAGCGGTAACGCCATCGCCCCGTAAAAAACCAGCACCGGCGTGATGTAAAGATGCGCGTTCGACATCCAATCGAGCGGCGGAATGAAAAATTCCGCGATTTGCGCGATGAACACGAGCACGATCAAAACCAGGAAGAAAATCATTTTCGCCCAACGACGACGAAGACGTCCTCCAATTTTGTTAGATCAACTGCCGGGACCAGCTGCGCCTGTCCGTCCAATCCCCGCACCCGGAACTCCTTGACGTTTCCAATCAGCAGACCGGGAGGAAAAACTCCGCCCACACCCGAGGTATAGGCCTTCTGCCCGGGCTGCAGATTCGCCTGTTTCGACAGAAAACTTAAGTTTAGGAGCGGACTCTGGCCGGCGACGCGCTCGCCCGTAACGATGCCCTGTTCACGTGTGCCTTCGACGTTGGCAGCGACGCGGCAGTTTTCATCCGAGACCAAAAGAACAACCGCAATGTTGGCACTGACGGTGGTGGTCTTCCCGACCAATCCTTCGTCGGTCACAACCGGCATGTCGCTCTCAATCCCATCCTGTTTGCCGCGGTTGACGGTAAGGGTTCGCCACCAAGTCGAAGAGTCGCGCGCCACCACCTCCGCCGGTACCAATTTGAACACGGCACGTTCGCGGTAATTCAGGTCGTGACGCAGTCGATTGACTTCGTGCTCGACGTCACGCAACGCCTGATTAGTGGCCTTGAGCGAGCGATTCTCCACTCGCAATGAATTATTTTCGGCCTGCAGATCATCCAGCGATTTCAAATTGCTCCGCACCGACGTAATTTGCTTTTGTATTCCTGAGCCCGAACTCAAGAACGGCGCCAGGAATTGATAGACATTTGCCTGTAGCTTTCGAGTGCCGCCCACGCCCAGACTGAAAAGATACCCCAGCGCCGCAATGAAAAGCACCAACGCAACAACGCTCGTACGACTCATCTCCGCAACAGAGCTCCGAGGCCGAACTCAGCGATGGGAAAGTTCGAACTCTGGTA
>DATELT010000235.1:0-4692 GCA_035276245.1 Chthoniobacterales bacterium | reverse complement strand
TACCAGGTTTGCTGTCTCCACCGCACCGCCCATCCCGAAATATTATCCGCGGATGAAAAAGGTGAATGCAGAGGGTCCCGAAGTGCTCGGAGGATTACCGCGCGTGGCCGCTTTACCCCCCAAGGCATTCAAAAAGGCAGTCGACGAGGGAGCGGGTGTTTTGGTCGATACCCGGACGATGCTCGCTTTTGGTGCTGCACACATTCCCGGCGCGTTAAATATTGGCGGGTCACCCATGCTTTCGATCTGGGCCGGCTCATTGCTCGATCCCGAAAAACCAATCTTATTGGTGTTGGAGAAAGATGATGATCTTGATGAAATCGTGCGTCTGTTTATTCGCACCGGCTTCACCAAATTCGCAGGCTATCTCGTCGGCGGAATGAAAGCATGGGACAACGCCGGTTATCCGTTTGCACAAATTGCGCAGATGAGCGTGCACGAAATGAAAGATGCCGGCCCCGAATTGCAGATCCTCGATGTCCGTTCGAATCGCGAGTGGAAGGGCGGCCACGTCCCGCGTGCACATCATATTTTTCTGTCTGAATTGGGGAAGCGCCTTGGCGAATTGGATAGGTCAAAGCCGACAGCGGTTTACTGCGCGAGCGGTTATCGCGCCAGTATCGCCGCCAGCATCCTGAAAGCGGAAGGATTTGCCGACGTGCGCAATATTCCCGGCAGCTGGCACGCATGGAGAGAGGCGGGGTATCCGGTCGATCGTAACGCGGCCCAGGAAAAAGCAGCGTAGTTCCGCGCGAAAATGATCACGCGGGAAAAGGAACCGCCAAATCTCGAAATGCCGTTCGATGCGCTCGAGAGCTTTGTCACACCGACAGAGCGCTTTTATGTTCGCTGCCACTTTCCAGTCCCGAAAATCAACGAGCGCGAATGGCGTTTAAAAGTGCAGGGCAAGGTCGCGCGCCCGACCGAGATGACAATGGATGAGTTACGCGAAATGCCAGCGCGCACAGTCATGGCAACGATAGAGTGTGCCGGTAACAGCCGCGTGTTTCTCGTCCCGAAAGTCAAAGGTGTGCAATGGGAACTCGGGGCTGTCGGAAATGCAGAATGGACCGGCGTGAGGCTGCGCGACGTGCTGGAACGGGCCCAGATTTCGAATAGTGCGCAGGAAATTGTCTTTGAAGGCGCGGACAATGGAACGATTGCGGAGTTACCCCGACCGGCTGGGAAAGTGAATTTCGCACGCAGCGTGCCGGTTGAAAAAGCAATGGATGATGTGTTGCTGGCTTTCGCCATGAATGGGGAGCCGCTTCCTGCTGCGCACGGGTTTCCGCTCCGCGCCATCGTGCCCGGCTGGTATGGGATGGCGTCGGTCAAATGGCTTCAGCGACTCATTGTCACCGATCAGCTATTCAATGGTTACTATCAGACAATCGACTATGCCTATTGGAAGCGCGACGAGAACGGACCGGTCCTTGTCCCGTTAGCTGAGATGCAGGTGAAAGCGGAAATCGCGCGACCGCGTAACAATGAAGTTATTTCTGCGAATTCAAAGTATGATGTGAGAGGCGCGGCCTGGACGGCCGCGAGCGTCGTTAGCAAGGTGGAGGTCAGCTGCGATGGCGGCAAATCATGGAGCGAAGCCACCGTGAACGGCGACGCGACCGAAAATGCATGGCGGCTGTGGGAATTTGAGTGGCAAACCCCCGCGCCGGGCAATTACACGCTGATGGCACGCGCCACGGATTCACGCGGTCGCGTTCAATCGATTGAACGGAACGCTGATGCTGGCAACTACATGATCAGCCACTGCCTGCCGGTCGAGGTCGAAGTGCGTCTATAGCCACGCTCGCTGACCGCGGCTTGGACCAACGTGGGAGCGCCGCGAGATCTCTTCGGGACACTGAGGTCCCTCCCCTAATCAATCGCTCTTTTCGATCGGCATGCCGACGCGATTGCCCCACTCCGTCCACGATCCGTCGTAATTGCGGACATTGTTTAGCCCGAGGAGATAAGTGAGCACGAACCAGGTATGACTGGAACGTTCGCCGATTCGGCAATAAACAATGGTATCGGTCTTCTGGTTTACGCCGCAACCCTGAACGTAGATCTTCTCGAGCTCGGCCGCAGGTTTAAAAGTGGCGTCTTCTTTTACCGCCGTTTTCCAGGGCACACTCTTCGCGCCCGGAATGTGACCACCGCGCAAGACGCCTTCCTGTGGATATTCCGGCATGTGGGTGATCTCGCCCTTGTATTCGCCGGGTGAACGAACATCGATCAACGGCTTTTTCGCCTTGCTTTGTGCCAGCGCCTCATCCGCGAAAGCTCGAATCTCCTTATCGTAGCGACGCTGTGGCACCGGGTAATTTGTGCGTGCGTATTTTGGAACCGCGCGCGTCATTTCGCGGCCTTCCGCTTTCCATTTGTCGCGGCCGCCGTTAAGGATTTTCACCTTGTCGTGCCCGAACAATCGAAACGCCCACAGTGCATAGCAGGCCCACCAATTTGATTTGTCGCCATAAAAAATGCAGGTCGTTTCGGGGGTGATGCCATTGCGGCTGCACAGTTCGGCAAATTTGTCCGGCTGAATGTAATCTCGAATGACCGGGTCCTGCAGATCGGCTCGCCAATCGATGTGAACGGCGCCGGGTATATGTCCGGTATCGTAGAGCAAAATATCTTCGTTCGACTCGACGATGCGAATGCCGTCGTCTTTTAAATGCTGCGCCAGCCAGTCCGTTTCGACCAGCGCTTCGGGATGCGCATAATTATTTGAGGCCATATTAAGCACTAACTCTGGCCGCAGCCGGAGGCAAGTCAGCGATTGTGGACTCGTAGGTCCCGATTTTAGTGACGTTAAACGTCAGCGCGCTTGATTCGGCCGTGCCATTCCCAAAATCCAGCGATAGAGCAGTAGAGCGATCCCGGCGAAAGCGAGACCGCCAATGATCTTACCAGCCGTCTCAAAGCTCGGACCGACCAGCGCCAAGGGAGCATCTTTGTTGGAGAAGACGATTATCGCGGAAATTACGACGCCGATAATGCCTTCGCCGACGATCAAACCGGATGCGAGCAGCACGCCAAGCTGCTTGGCGGCTTCGGGTCTTGGGGTGCGATCAGCGCGCCTTTCGAACAACCAGCCCACAATTGCTCCTACCACAATCATCAGCGTGCTTTGCGTCGGCAGATAAATTCCCAACCCGACCGCCAACGGTGGAATGCGCATATACTTCGTCGTGCGCGCGAGAATTTCGTCGAAAAGGATGATGCCAATTCCAATCAACCCGCCGATTCGGATCAGGCTCCAATCGATGTCGGCGGCGATCACACCCTGTGCCAGCGAAGAGATCAGGCCGGCCTGAGGCGCCGGCAGTGGATGTGGGCGAAGTTCAGCACCGGGCGCGCCGACGAATCCGTAAGCATGATTAACCAGATCGAGTACCGGTGGAATCACGAACGCTCCGGCGATGACACCGAGAACCAACGCTGCCTGTTGCTTCCACGGTGTCGCGTCAACGAGCTGACCAGTCTTGAGGTCCTGCAAGTTGTTGTTGGCAATCGCAGCAACATTAAAAACGACGGCGGTGGTAAAGAGCGCAAATGCCATGAGCGATTTGCCCGCGTCCGGTCCTACGTAAGGCTTCACCCCGATCACAAGTAGCAAGGCGGCGCCAATCACAACCAGAATGCCAATTCCGGAGAGTGGGCTGTTCGACGAACCGATCAATCCCGCCATATAACCGCAGACGGCTGACACGAAAAAGCTCATCAAAACAATGTAAGTCACACCACCAATGATGAGCGTTGGCATGTATGTACCGAGACCACTGGTGTTGGCGAAATAGCCGAGCAACCATCCGATCGGCAACATGCAAACCAGGGTAACAACACCCACAATGCCGATCGGAATGTCGCGCTCGGTAATTGGCAGGGTATCGCCCTTTCCGGCCTTGCGCGCGCGCGACGCAGCCATCGCTCCAGCTAGTCCGCTCGCAACCGGTTTTACCAGTTTCAACAACGTCCAGATTGCGGAGACGCCGATTGCACCTGCGCCAACGAAACGCACCTTATGACTCCAAGTGCTTTGTGCCAGTTGAGCCGCAGCGGTCGTAATGTCACCCGCGATCGCCGAGTAATGTGGCACGCCCCAGCCCCAACCGATCAATGCGCCGATGAGCATTGCAAGCCCGACGGATAAACCGACGAGATGTCCAATGCCAAGAAGCGCGAATGACAAAAAGAAATCATAACCGCTCACCGTGCCGCGCTTGCCGATCCGAAAGGTCTGGGCCACATCGGCCGCGAATAATTGCGTCTGAACGACAACCGCAAAGACCGCAGCCACAATTGATCCCCAAAGCACCGCAAGCAGACCCGCCCGACCATGTTCAACGTCCGCGGCGTGTTCCGAATCACTGCTGCTCCCAACTTTGAGCACCTCAGCACAAGCGACGCCTTCGGGATACGGCAGGTCGGATTGAGTGACCAACGCGCGGCGCAGCGGGATTGAATACATTACCCCGAGAATTCCGCCGAGGGCGCAGATCCAAAATGA
Organism: Chthoniobacterales bacterium; assembly: GCA_035276245.1. Taxonomy (GTDB): domain Bacteria; phylum Verrucomicrobiota; class Verrucomicrobiia; order Chthoniobacterales; family UBA10450; genus AV69. The sequence continues at coordinate 179 of DATELT010000235.1, read as the reverse complement.
AATCCAGAATGGGAACTCGGTCCACCAACCGATCATGATCAGACCAGGCAACACGAAGATGATCGACGACAGTGTGCCCGCCGCGGAAGCGACCGTTTGCACGATGTTGTTTTCCTGGATCGTTGCGTCCTTGAAACCACGCAGCATTGCCATCGAAATGACCGCTGCTGGAATCGACG
>DATELT010000234.1:0-2578 GCA_035276245.1 Chthoniobacterales bacterium | reverse complement strand
ATGCGATTGATCAGGTGGTCGCTACGGTACGCCAGCAATTTTATCTGGTCCTTCTGGATCGAGCACTCATCGGTGTACAGGAAGAATCGGTCCGTCTGCTTGAGAGCCAATTGCAAGATCAAACGAACCGATTCGAGGCGGGCACCGTCCCCCGATTCAATGTGTTGCAGGCTCAGGTCGCGCTCTCAAACCAGCTCCCGCAGCTCATTACGGCGCGGAACAACTATACCATTTCTCAACTGCAACTCGCTAAGACCCTGGGGCTCGACTTCGATCCGCGTCGTGGGGATCGCCCGCCACTAGAGGCTGTTGGGGAATTGGTCTACGTGCCGCGTGAAATGCCAGTAACGCAGGCCATCGCCGTGGCGAAAGAGAACCGCCCGTTCCTAAAACAGCAGAAGGCGATCGTATTTTCAAATAGTTCTCAGGTGACTGTAGCTCGATCGGGATATTTTCCACAGATCAATGCAACCGCCGGTACGGAGTTCCTCAGCTCCCCGTTAACCGACAATATCCGTGCGGCACGGAGCGGCTATATTTTTGGCGCGACCGGCACTTGGGCGATCTGGGATTGGGGTGCGACTTTCGGCGCAGTGAAACAGGCGCAGGCGATTCTGGAACAATCAAAAGTCACTTTGGATGACGACGTCCGACAGGTGGAACTCGAGGTCCAACAGGCGTTCGCCAATATCCTTCAGGGCCGGGAACTCGTTAAAGCCACCGAAAAAAGCGTGGAGCAGGCAGCGGAAGCGCTGCGCCTCGCTTCGGCGCGGCTCGATGCAGGAGCCGGCACTCAGCTGGAAGTCCTGGACGCGCGCACGCAGTTAACGACAGCGCAATCCAACCGGTTACAAGCTCTATACACCTATAACAGTGCGGTTGCTGAATTCGACCGGGCTACCGCTACGGAGGTGAAGTATTCCGTTTGTGTCGATGAGCCGAGGACCCGCGCGAGGTTGCACAGCGAACCGCGGCCTACACCAGGACCGAAGCCGACACCGCTGCCACTAAATGGCGATTGCGGAACGACCACTTCAACAACGCAGACGAAGACGGCGAAGAGTTCGATTGCAAAGTAGCGTTCTACCGATCGAAACATTTTCCGCGCTGGATCATTTCCGTTGTGTTCACGGATTTGTGCGGCGAATTCCTGGAATTGAGTTGTCGCACGACAAGGCAACTGTGCTGGAAAATCTCGACCAGGTGCATCGCGAGGCGAGACGCGCTGTTGGGTTGATTGACCGAAAATTTGTCAGCGCACGCCAGGTTCACGGCGACAACATTGCCGTAGTCGATTCTGTGCCGGCCGGCGACACGTGCTTCGAAGGTTGTGATGGTGTGATTACGAATCAGCGCGACGTTTGCCTCGGCGTTTATGTGGCCGACTGCTGCGCAATCTTTCTGGTCGATCAAGACGCGCGCGCGATTGGTTTGGTTCATTCGGGAAAGAAAGGAACTGCCCTAGGAATCGTTAGGAACGCGATCGAGCAGATGCGACAAGAGTTTGGAATTGAGCCTAATGATTTGACTGCGCAGTTGAGCCCATGCATTCGACCGCCGCATTACGAGATTGATTTCGCTGCGGAAATTGTCCGGCAATGTCGGGATGCCGGTATCAAACAGATTCACGACAGCGGTGTCTGCACGGCTTGTGACTTGGAGCATTACTATTCTTATCGCGCGGAAAGGGGAAAAACGGGCCGGATGTTGGCGCTGCTTGGCCTGGAGTAATGGGTGGACGCATTTGTAGCCCTGGTTGCTGACCGCGGGCCGAGGTCGCTGCCACGGCGACAGGACCTAGGCCTTAGGTAATGGGGACGACCTCACTGTCGTCCCTAAAGTTTGGGACTGGACAGCGCCCGTGCCTTCAAAAATGTAAACATCAGACGGAGATCTCTTCGCCGGAGCCGCGTTTAAGCGCGCAGATTCCACGTTTGCCGATCGCATCGGCAATAAACTGGAAAAATTCAATGCCGAGGTCGGTCCATTCTGTCTCTTTTGACTTCTCCAGTGCCTGCCGGGTATTAAGCCCGCTAAGATATATTAGTTTGAAGGCACGTTTGATTTCTTCACGCTGTGCTGGAGAAAATCCAGCGCGACGAAGCCCGACTGTGTTCAACCCAAAAACATGATTGCGTTCAGCTGCGATGAGGAAAGGCGGGATGTCCTTGCTAAACGCGGAACCGCCTTGCGCGATCGCAAGCCGTCCGATCCGAATGAATTGGTGAAAGACACAACCGCCGCCGAGAAATGCACCATCAGCAACGGAAACATACCCGCCCAGCAAACAATTATTCGCGATGATCACTTTGTTGCCGATTTCACAATTGTGTCCTACGTGCGCGCCGGCCATGAGAAAATTCTCATCGCCGATTTTGGTGGCACTGCCTTCGGCAGTCCCCCGATGAATTGTACAGTGTTCACGGATCACGTTCTTCGCCCCAATTTCGACCCGGCTTGGTGTTATCGGCGAAAAGCTAAGATCCTGCGGTTCACTGCCGATCACAGTCCCGTGTGCGATCCGATTTTCACGACCGACGATGACCTCGCCTTCGATGACTACATTGGCGCCGATAAT
>DATELT010000233.1:0-7480 GCA_035276245.1 Chthoniobacterales bacterium | reverse complement strand
AACAAACAAGTGGAACGGACAGGCAAATTGCAGTGATTATCTCGCATGAGCGAGAAGGATTATGTTCTCGGAACGCACAACGACGAACTGGCGAGACTTGGACTGCAACACCGGGTCTGGCGTCCGATGGCGCTGGATTGTTGGCAGCGAGCGGGCGTCACTGTCGGCAAACGTGTTCTCGATCTGGGCGCCGGTCCCGGCTATGCCGCGCTTGATTTGGCTGACATTGTCGGACCCTTCGGAGAAGTCGTGGCACTGGAACGCTCCGAAAATTTCGTTAACGCGATGCGTGAATCCTTTCGCCGTCGCGGCCTTAGCAACGTAAAGATTCACGAACTGGACCTGATGACAGGTGATTTGCCAAGAGCGAACTACGATTTCTCCTGGTGCCGCTGGGTCTTATCGTTCGTTAGTGATCCTTCGTTATTAATTCGGAAACTCGGTGCCGTCATGCCAAGGGGAGGGATTTCGATTTTTCATGAGTACGCTCATTATGAAACGTGGCGCTTTCTTCCACCGATCGCGACTCAGGAAAAATTTCGCGAGCATGTGATTGCAACCTGGCGCGAATCGGGCGGCGAACCGGATGGTGGCAGAGACCTGCCGGCACGGCTTTTCGAGAATGGCTTTCACATTCGATCAACCAGGCCCCTCATTTTTTTCGTTCGCCCGACGAACTACATGTGGCAATGGCCGGTGACATTCATCGAGGTGTATTTGCCTCGTTTGATCGAGATGGGGCGGATCGACCGAACATTCGCTGACCAGGTGCGCGCTGATCTCGCGGCGGCGGAAAAGCATCCCAATGCGTTGATGATTACGCCGTTGGTTGCCGAAATCGTGGCCGAGAAGATCTGAAGCACGGCGGTCATTGGATTTGCGAAATGCGCGAAACATCATTGTTTGTCATCCCGAGTGAGATGAGGGATCTCTCATAGGGTTGGGTATCAGACAAATTTGAACACGGCTGGACCCGCTATGATATCCTTCGGACTCAACCGGACTGGCATTATCTATTGTGACTCGGGATGACACGCGCTGTGCTCAAACATTCGAGAACACTCCGTCTCGCGTCGCTTGCCATTACAAATTTCTGAATTGTTTTCCGCAGATTCAGCTTTAACACTCTGCACAAATAAAGTTGAGTGACAGTGGTTAGTGACCGGGGTTAGCCCGCTCCTAATCATTCATCACACGCCAATACGATGACAATCGGCATTCCCAAAGAAATCAAAGAGCAGGAGCAACGCGTCGGTCTGCTTCCATCCAGCGCCCAGGGACTCGTCGCGCATGGGCATACTGTTCTCGTGCAAAAAAATGCGGGGGTCGGTTCGGGTTATTCTGATGAAGAATATATCAAAGCTGGCGCGCAGATCGTCGAATCGGCGAACGAGATTTTTCAGCGGGCGGACATGATCGTGAAAGTGAAAGAACCGCTGCAGCCGGAGTGGCCGTTGCTCCGGCGCGGACAAATTCTTTTCACCTATCTTCACCTCGCGGCGAGCAAACCACTGACGGAGGCGCTGCTCAATTCCGGCGTCACTGGCGTTGCTTACGAGACCATTCAAATTGGCAATCGTTTGCCGCTTTTGGAACCAATGAGCGAAATCGCAGGCCGCATGTCGGTGGTAATGGGCGCGTATTATCTGGCGAAGCATAATGGGGGCACGGGCGTTCTCCTCGGCGGTGTGCCTGGAGTTTTGCCGGGACGCGTCGTGGTACTTGGCGGGGGCACCGCCGGTGTGAACGCGGCACGGATGGCCACCGGTCTCGGTGCCGACGTCACTATTCTCGAAGTCGATCTCGAACGGATGCGTTTTCTCGACATCACCATGGAAAGCGCGCACACCCTTTATTCCAGCGAAGCGCATTTGCACGACTTGATGGCCACGACTGATTTACTCATCGGTGCGGTCTTGGTCCCGGGGGCGAAGGCACCGAAACTGATCACACGCGTGATGTTGCAAAAAATGAAACCAGGAAGCGTGGTGGTGGATATCGCGATCGATCAGGGCGGTTGCGCGGAAACGTCCCGACCGACCACGCATCTGGATCCGGTGTATGTCGAGGAAGGCGTAACTCATTATTGCGTTGCGAACATGCCCGCGGCTTACGCACGTACCGCTACCCAGGCATTAACCAACATCACCGGACGCTATGTTGAATTACTGGCTGATCGGGGCTTGGAAGGTGCGTGCAACAAACAGCCGGCTCTGCTCGGTGGAGTCAATACGCGTGACGGGAAGCTGACGATTCAGGCAGTCGCGGAGGCGCATGGCTTGCCTTACACGCCGCTGTTCTCGACTGAGGCACTCGGCTCCCTGGGAGGTTAACCCCGTGGCGTGGTTTACAACCACCGATCTGCTTCGGGTCTTGGCTGCAATAGCCCACTGCTAAAGCGTTTCCTCGCTACGGGCGCTCTCGATCAATAAGGCCGAACGACCCTTTTGGGCCGAATATGGAGTGACCCATATTGGGTTTTCACCTACAACCTTATGAAGAAATACATTTGCATTCTGGTTGGCGCCGCATCGGTGCTCGGGGCTTGCGAACAAAAAACCGAGACGGTAAATCCGCCGACTCAAGAAAAGAAAGAAACTAATACGACGGTCGTGAACCCGTCGCCGACGACGACAGAAAAGAACGAGACGAACACGACAATTAATGTGCCTTCGCCGGCCGCGTCCGCCACACCGTAATCAACAACGCTGTTTTGCGAAGTCTTTCCCGAAGCAATTCGGGAAAGACTTTCGCTTGTACGGATGCGGCCGAAATCTGTAGGAAACCGATCCGGTTGCTAATCTTAATACGGTAAGCGGTCCGCTTGCCCTACAACTGACAACCCGCAATGACCGGATAAAATCCTACCGATGGAAAAACCTTTACGCTTCCCGAAATCGCGACGGTTGACGCGCGATTCAGAATTTCGACGAGTGCGAACGGAAGGGAAGACCGTGCGCGGCGATACGCTCACAATCGGTTTCTTGAAGAACGCGCAGTCGGACGCCGCCGCGCGGGCCGGCTTCATTACTTCCAAACGGGTTGGCAACGCCGTTGTCCGCAACCGTACGCGCCGGCGTTTGCGCGAAATTTTTCGCAGGCATCAACACGAAGTCTGCGGCGGAATTTGGATCGTGACTGTCGCTTCGGCACGATCAGCGCGAGGGACCTTCCGCGCGCTCGAAGATGAGTGGTTGCTTCTGGGGCGGCGGGCTTGTATTTTTATCGTCTGATGCGCACCCTGCTTCGCGTTGTCATTCGCGGCTACCAAATCACGATCTCTCCCATCCTTTTATTACTCGGGGGCGCGAACATGGGCTGCCGATTTTCGCCGACGTGTTCGGAATATTGTTTGCAGGCAATCGAACAGCACGGCGCTCTGCGCGGAAGTTATTTCGGACTGAGACGATTGCTGCGCTGTCATCCGTGGGGCCGCAGCGGATTTGATCCTGTGCCAGCCGCAGATTCACTGGCGCGGAACTGCGTCTGCGAGTAAGCAGGCGCAAGTGATTTATGGATCGGACCGCGTGGATTGCCGTCATTCTCTGTGTGCTTGGGCTTTTTGCCTGGCAAATATGGACTTCCCGACAAGCGGCTCCACGACCTGCCGCAGCAACGACCCCTTCGCCGGCTGGTCCAGGAATAAGCGCTACGCCAGCCGCGTCAGCGGCTGCTACAGTCGCGGCGCAACCAGCGGTGGGGTCAACGGCAGCTCCCAGCGCGACGCCTTTGCCGTTCGCGGAGCGAACCGAAACGCTTCGCAATTCCGATGTGGAATTGCATTTTACCAACCGTGGCGGTGGAATCGCTCAGGCAATTCTGCTTAATTACCCCGCCGAGCACGACGAGAGCGTCACCCTGAACTCGCCTGCGCGGCTTCCCATCGGAGCCATCATCGACGATCCCGCGACACCGCTTTTGCCGGAATACACGATCGCGCGCGCAGGGGACGCCGTGACACTCGAGTACGCCACACCAGAACAAGTGACAATTCGAAAGAAGTTCTCTTTTGCGACGACTAACGAGAAGAAGGAAAATTTTGTTGCGAAGTTGGATGTTGATTTTATCAATAGCGGGGCAAAGCCATACGGGAATACGGGATATTTTTTCGCCGTTGGCTCCGCCGCCCCCATTCACGCCAACGACTACCCGAGTTACACTCGGTTAGTGTGGTTAACTACCGGCGGTGGCACTAAAGGGATCGATGTCGGTTGGTTTGCCGCAGGCGGCGGCTTTTTAGGAATCGGACAGCATCCTGCGCGTCCGTACTACACGCAGAATGTCAACAGCGCGGACTGGGTGGCCGCAAGCAGTCAATTTTTCACCTCCCTGGTGGTTCCTTTGACCGGAAAGGCCGATGCGGTTTGGGGGAAACGATTCGACATCGATCCGGCGAAGAGGACCTATGGCCTCGAAGGGGCAATGCATTTGCCTGGGTTCCGGGTCGAGGTCGGACAAACCTATACTGCGCATTTTCAACTCTATCTCGGGCCGAAACTTTACCATCGCCTCGCTCGACTGGACCACAACGAAGCCGAGGTCATGGAATTCGGCGTCTTCAAGATCATTTGCCAGGCGTTGCTTAATATCCTGAATAGCCTCCATAGTGTCCTGGGGAATTATGCCGCCGCCATACTCGCGCTAACGACAATTGTAAAATTGTCGCTCTGGCCGCTGCAAAACAAGGCGACCGCTTCGATGCGGCGGATGTCCGCGCTCTCACCCAAAATTCAAGAACTGCGGGAAAAATATAAGGATGATCCGACGCGAATGAATCAGGAAGTGATGAAGCTTTACAAGGAATACGGAATCAATCCTGTCGGTGGCTGTTTACCCATGCTGATCCAAATTCCGATTTTCTTTGGCCTTTTCACGATGCTGCGCCAAGCAGTCGAATTGCGGGGCGCGAGCTTCTTGTGGATTAAGGACCTCTCCCAGCCCGATACCGTGGGGCATCTTCCAATTCTGGGGTGGCCGATCAACGTTCTGCCACTCATCATGGCGGCGACAAGTTTCTGGATGACGCACCTGACACCAAAAAGCGGCGATCCCACTCAGCAACGCATGATGATGTTCATGCCCATCATCTTTATCGTCTTCTGCTATAATTTTGCCGCTGCCCTTGCCTTGTATTACACTGCACAAAACCTTTTCAGCATTCTACAATTGTATCAAAATCGGAAACAGCCGATGCCGACGTTAGAGAAATTGCCGAAACGAGCCCGAAGATGACGCCGAAAGAATTACTCGACACCATGCTCGGTTACCTCGGTTTCGTGGTCGAAATCGCCGAGATGCAGGGCGAAGGCGAAAATCTTACTCTTCAAATTTACACCGAGGAGAGCCGGCGGTTGATTGGTCGAAACGGAGAAATGCTCGAAGCGATTCAATTTTTGTTGAATCGGCTGTTGCAGGCGAAAGACAAAGATGCGCCAAAGGTGATCGTCGATTGTGAGCATTATCGTTCCATGCGTGAAGATCGAATCGTGCAGCGCGTCCGTGAGCTGGCCGAGCGCGTTCGGATCACCGGACGTTCGCTTCAATTGGAGCCGATGAATTCCTACCAACGCCGGATTGTCCACAACGCCTTTAAGGATGATCCCGAGGTCGCGACCTGGAGTCCGTCGGACTCGGCCCGGATCAAGCAAATCACGCTGCTAAAACGTCAGGCAAAGAAAGAGGCGGCGCAAAAGGAAGCAGCGCAGAAGGAATAGCAAACGACAAGAACGCCGGCATCACGTTATGCCTGTTATCCCGAGCGCAGCAAGGGACCTCCCTAACGCTGTTGGCATCGCACAAATTAGATCAGACTGTCATTGCCTTCTCGAGAGATCCCTCACCGTCGTCGTGGTTCGGGATGACACCCGCCGGTATGCTGAGGTAAATTCGAAAGCGTTCGCGAGTAAGCGGCAGGACGATCGGCGTATATTTTAGCTGCCGTCGTCTCCAGCAACAGATTTCCCACCGAGTTTCTCTGCCGCCAGTTACAGCGCCAGCTACATCGAGACCGCGGGCACAGACCGCCGCTACAGTTCGCCCTGAAATCGCGCGGCTTCTTTCGCCACCCCGGCTTTTACTTCCGGGCGCCAGCGAAACTTTGGATTCACTTTGCCTTCGACCGCATCGGCGATGATTCCGCCGAACACAGGCGCGAATTTGAATCCATGTCCACAATCACCGGCCGCAATCGTTAATCCCGGCCGATCTGGATCGGGAGCGATCCAAAAATTTCCGTCCTTGGTGTCGCAATAAAAACAAACGCGAGTGAAAACGACAGGCGCATGCGTCAGCGACGGAAACGAATCCGCCAGAAATTCGCGCATTTTGTTTTCCTCCTCTTTTGTGACAATCCGCTTAGGCGACTCGGGCGACATTTCGCGTCCAAGTCCATGATTCGCAATCTTAACTATCCCGTCGCGATTGAGCGGGAAACCGTAGAACCCCGTCATTGAAATATCCGCACCGAAGATGGGAAAACGTTCCGGGGTGAAAAGCTCCGGGTGGGCGGGTTTGAGATGAAACACCGGTTGTCCACTGGACCGGAAATAATCTTGTGTGAATGGCAGAAGGTACGGGGTCCACGCTCCCGCCGCCATCACCACCGCGTCGGCCGGCACCTTCTCGCCGCCCTCAAGTGCGATTCCTTTCACGCGACCGGATGTTTCGTCCAATCCACAGAATTTCGCACGCTCGCGCAGTGTCACACCCATCGATTTCGCTCGCTCAATTAGTACGGTAACGGCGCGGCCACTTTCGGCATAACCAGCTTCGAAATCGAGAAAGCCATCTGGGTAACGCTCCGCGTTCCATGCCGGAAAATGCCGGCGCAAGTAATCGGAGTTAATGCACTCGATCCGATGCCCGCGTCGTTCAAGCAAACGAAGACTTTCATATTCAAAATCTCCCGCCTGCATCGGACGCTGACGCATGCAAATAAACCCAACTTCATGATATAACTCGACGCCAAACTCCTCGTTCCATTGCCGCCAGGTCTCGCGCGAGCGTTCGGCCAGTTCGGTGTATTCCTCATCCGCCCCGTAAGCAGCACGGACGACCTTGCTGATATCGGTGGAAGCGGCGAGGGGATGAGGCAACGGGCCCGGATCAACCAGGACGACCTCGTGCCTGCGTTTCCGCAACTCGATTGCAGCAACGGCGCCATTAATTCCCGCGCCAACAACAAGCGTCTTCATGCGGAAGAAGAATTCTGCCCACTAAACACACGAAACAATCTAAAATAAAACCGACGAGAATGGCTCCGCAGAGCGTCGCCCTACCAACAGAAACGGGCGAGCGCAAAATTCGTAGGGCGAGACTCTGTCGGGCCAGGCTAGTTTAGTGGGCCGCAAGGTCGAATATTATCTTGCCGCTCCGGTGCGCGCGCCCGGCATGTTCCAGTGCCGCTCTCGCTTCGCTCAACGGATATGATTTCTCAACTCTCGTTAGGAGGAGACGGCGCTTGGCCATGTCGAAAATCGGA
>DATELT010000232.1:0-2185 GCA_035276245.1 Chthoniobacterales bacterium | reverse complement strand
GAAATTACAGCCGCGATGATTTGATTCCTCGTTAGGACAGAAGCAAAGCAGCCGATGCTGATGTAAAACATTCCCAGTAACAGCAGCATCAAATAGGAACCCCAATAAGCGCCGAACGATCCTGCCGCAGTCTGATGGGTGACGTACTGGAAGATCGCGAAGTAAATCAGAGTGGGGACCCAAAGGACGATGTAGAAGATCATGGCCCCGAAGAATTTCGCCAACACCACTTGCCAATCCCGAACCGGCGCGGTCATGAGGGGTTCAATGGTGCCGAGCTTAAATTCCTCCGCGAACGATCGCATGGTAATAAGGGGGAAAATCAAAACGAAGGCAAACCAGAAGAAGACAGAGTTAAAAAATGCTTCCTGCACTGAGTACTGTACCGGTCGCTGGTTCATGAACGATATCTGGAAGTAAAAGTCCGCTCCGCTCACGAAGAGGAAGAAGGACAGGACGATGTACGCGATCGGCGAGTAGAAGTAGCTCGATACTTCGCGGGATAGTAGGGTATAGAACTTACGCATGAACACTCCGCTCAGGCTGCCTCATCGGAATGCGTAATTTCGACAAACACATCTTCCAGCGTAGCCCGCCGCGCCGTTAGTTCACGCACCTCCCAGCCGCGATCGCGAGCAAGGCGAAAAACTTCCGGCCGCACATCCGTCCCCGATTCCACTCGTAACGAGAAAATTTTCCAGCCGTCTTCTTCCGATTCATTTACATCACGAACACCGGCGATTTTTTTCAGCTGTGCTTGGGCATCATCTGCGCGCACCCTGGCTTCCAGTGTTACGCCACCGGCAGTGCGAATGCGGCTGAGCAAATTCTCAGGAGTGTCGCAGGCTTCAATGCGCCCCTTATTGATAATGATGACGCGCGAGCACGTCATCTCGACCTCCGGCAAAATGTGCGTCGATAACAGAATGGTGTGCTGTCGGCCAAGGTTCTTAATCAACTCGCGCACCTGCCGAATTTGGTTCGGATCCAGTCCGATGGTCGGCTCATCCAGAATCAGAAGATCCGGTTCGTGCAGGAGTGCGTCAGCTAATCCCACTCGTTGGCGAAATCCTTTCGAAAGCGCGCGAATCAATTTGTTTTCGACTTCGCGCAATCCGCAAAGCTCCTTCACATCACCCACGCGTTCGCTGACGCGTCGATGCGGAATGCTTTTCAACGCAGCACGATAATTCAAGTACTCGCTGACCCGCATGTCGTTGTAGAGGGGCACATTCTCCGGCATGTAACCGAGATGCGCCCGAGCCTGGAGCGATTGCTCGAAAACATCGAAGCCGGCGATTGACGCCCGCCCCGAGGTGGCGGGCAAAAAGCTCGCCAAAATACGCATCGTTGTGGTCTTGCCCGCGCCGTTCGGTCAGAGAAACCCCATGATCTCACCCTGGCCGACCTCGAAGTTCAAATCGCGAATTGCGGTCTGGCCTGCATATTTTTTGGTCAAATTTTCAACCTTGATCATTGCAACTGATTGTTTGAGACAACTTCCCGCGCGCAGCGTTGTTAAAAAATTTTAGCGCGCTGTCAACGCCACGGTTTGGATTTGGCGCTCGCCGTCACTGCGAGCAAGGCCGACCGTGAAGTCTACCGTCATCCCGCTTTGCACCCGCGCGAGCAGGTTCTCAATTGATTTCACCGAGTTCACGTCGTGTCGCCCGAGGCGGTAAATCACGAGGCCGCGCTCGATTCCGATTTGCGCCGCCGGGCTCTCCGGTTCAACCGCGCTGACCAGGACACCGCGCCCGCGCACGAGGCCGAACGCGTCGGTCAGCTCTGTTGTTAAATCTTGCAGTTGCATCCCGAAAAGCCGATCGGCGTTGGTAGCGGCTGGTTGGTTCGAACCGGGGCTCGCCTCCGCTGATGGCTGTTTTTGCGCTACTGCTTTGAACCCTTTCACCGCTTCACGCACCGTATCCGCTGGAATGGCGAAGCCCAGTCCCTGAGTCGGGACTCCCTGTGGAGTGAATGCCATTTTGGCGGAACTGATACCAACCAGCCGGCCCGCGATATCGACCAGTGGGCCACCAGAGTTTCCCGGATTAATCGCCGCGTCGGTTTGCACCAGATCTTTGTATTCGATGTCGCCGACGATGATTTCCCGTTTTAACCCGCTCAGGACCCCGCGACTAATAGAACTGCCGTAACCAACAGAATTTCCCACTACGATAAC
>DATELT010000231.1:0-6450 GCA_035276245.1 Chthoniobacterales bacterium | reverse complement strand
CAGGTTGTGCCCAAACTCAGCGCATTGCCGGGAGTGAATGCAGTCGGTGCCGCGTTTCCGATGCCTTTTTCTAACAACGATTGGGGATCGACATTTGCAATTGCCGGTCAACCGCCGCGACCGCCTGGACAGGAATTGGAAGCTTCGCATCTCACAATCTCGCCGGATTACTTTCGCGCCATGCGAACGCCTCTGTTGCGTGGCCGCGTGTTCAATTCCAGGGACACAAAAGATTCGCCGCCGGTCATGATCGTAAACGAGGTCCTGGCTCAGCGTTACTTTCCCGGCGGCAACGCCGTGGGACAGCGAATTATTTTGACCCATGGAGAAAAGAATCAGCCCTTGCCGCCGAGAGAAATTGTCGGCGTTGTTGGCAGTTCGCGCCACGAATCGCTTGCGATCCAGCCGCTGCCGGAATTTTACATTCCGGCTGCCCAGGCTCCGGAGCGTCGAATGGACGTCGTCATTCGCACAGTGGCAGCTGATTCTGCCGGATTGCAGGCATCCTTGCGCAACGTTGTGCATGAGTTCGACAAAGATCTGTTCGTTCCAACTCTCGAGCCTTTGGAGAAACGTATCGGTGTCACTTTGGCCCAGCCGCGATTTAACATGATGCTGCTTGGGACCTTCGCCGCAGTCGCCATGATCCTGGCCGCTATCGGTATTTATGGTGTCATTGCCTACAGCGTGGCACAGCGAACGAAAGAAATTGGCATTCGCATGGCGCTGGGCGCACAGCGTCACGACATGTTGCAAATGATTTTGCGGCAAAGTTTCAGCGTCGTCGCGATCGGTTTGGTAATCGGCTTGTTCGCAGCGCTGGCCCTCACGCGGTTAATGGCAAGTCTGCTTTATGGCGTGAGCGCGCATGATTTTTCCATTTACGCGCTGGTCCTGTTCGTTCTCAGCGCCGCGGCATTGTTTGCAAGCTATCTGCCGGCGCGTCGCGCCATGAATGTCGACCCGATGGTGGTGTTGCGTTATGAATGACCTTCGCTACGCCGTTCGTATATTGCTGAAGTCGCCGGGCTTCACTCTAATCGCGATCGCTACGCTTGCTCTCGGCGTGGGGCTGAATACCGCAATCTTCAGCTTGATCAATGATCTGTTTTTGCGCGGTTTACCATTCAAAGACGCGGCACGTGTCGTTCGCATGTATTCCAACGCCAGGGAACGAAATCTTCTCGAACTCGCGATTTCCGCGCCGCGTTTTCAACATTACCGGGAGAGCCAGACCATTTTTGATGGATTCGGCGCTGAAAATCAATTCGCCTTCACCCTGACGGGCCTGGGCGATGCAGTGCAAATCTTTGGCGGCAGGGTCACGCCGAATTATTTCGATGTGCTCGGTGTACGTCCGATTCGTGGCCGGAACTTTCTGCCGGAGGAAGAAGAAACGGCCGATGTCGCGATGGTGACGGAAAGTTTCTGGCGAAAGCGTATGGCGGGCGATCCAAACGTGATCGGGCGCAGCATCACTCTAGATGGCGTGCCCCACACCATTATCGGAGTCTTGCCGAATCTGCCGTTTTCATGGGTCGGCCCCAACGCGGAAGTCTGGACCACGAAACCGTACACGCTTCCCGGAATTTCCTACGAGCGGATGATGCGCGGCAGCGGTTTTCTCCGGGTGATTGGCCGGCTAAAGCCGGGAATGACGGTAGAACAGGCGCGGGCGGCGATGCCGTCAATGGAGCACAGTTATCGGGCACGTTATCCGGACAAGATCGACAGCTCTTCGGTGATGACACTCAAAACTCTGCCCAACGATGTGACGGGAAATTTGCGGCCGGCATTTGCTACTTTGCTGGCCGCGGTTGCGTTCGTCCTGTTGATTGCATGCAGCAACGTCGCAAATCTACTTCTCGTTAGGTTCAGTGGACGCCGGCGTGAAATTGCATTGCGGATGGCGATTGGCGCGTCACGGAGGAGCGTAGTCCGGCTTTTTCTTTTCGAAAGTTTACTCGTCAGCGTGCTCGCCGGAATAGCAGGCGCATTCCTGGCCTGGCGGCTCGTGCCGTTCGTCCCCCAAATGGCCGCGAACTTCCTTCCGTTCGATCCCGCTACGCGCATTGAGCTGTCGCTACCGGTGCTCGCTTTCGCGATCACAATGTCGATCGTGACAGGTCTTGCCATGGGTATTTATCCCGCGCTGCAAAGTTCTCGCACTGATTTGGTTGATGGGTTGAAAGAGGGTGGGCGCGGAACGAGCGGCAGTCTCCAGCAAATGCGCTTCCGCAAGATTTTGGTCGGCGCTCAGGTCGCGCTTTCAGTTACCTTGCTGGCGGGGGCAGCCTTGCTCATCACCAGTTTTGTGCGTTTGAGCCAGCAGGACGTCGGCTACCGATATCAAAATGTCTGGATCGGTTTTGTGACCTTGCCCGAAGCGCAATATCCGGATCTCGGCTCGCGCGATCGATTCGCGAAACAGACGCTGGCGGCAGTGCGAGCGATTCCTGGCGTCGAAGGCGCGACTCTGAGTGCAGACATTCCGTTGTTTCCCGGTGCAGGTGGGAATGCTCTTTATACGCGGCCGGACGGCGAGATTTTACCGATCGACAAGCGCGCAGCTGCAGCAGCCCACAACATCGCGCCGGATTACTTCAAGACCTGGGGTATTCCGGTCCTGGCAGGACGCAATTTCGATGAGCGCGACGGGCCGGATCATCAAAATGTGCTGCTCATCAGCCAGGCGGGAGCGAAAAAGGTTTTCGGTAATGACAATCCCGTTGGGAAAACACTTCTCGTTAGCAGCGCCAGCACGCCGGCGGAGATTGTCGGTGTCGTCGGTAATGTGCGCTCGCGCAAGGTCATCGAGTCGGACGATGTGGAATTATATCGTCCCTGGGGACAGGAGAATTTTTCGTTTCTCAGCATCGCGGTGCGCAGCCATCTGAGTGTCGATGCCGTAACGAAGGCCGTGCAATCAGCCCTTGCTACCGTCGATCCCGGATTAGCCATTGCCCTGCCGCAATCAATGACAACGATCGTGGCACAGGCGGTCGGGCAGACGCGGCTGATGATGTGGCTGCTCGGGATTTTCGCCGGAGTCGCGCTTCTGCTGGCGAGCATCGGGATTTACGGCGCCGTCGCTTACACCGTTGCGCAACGCACCGGCGAAATTGGTGTGCGCATGGCCCTCGGCGCGCAAACACGTGATGTGCTGCGCCTCATTTTGCGCCAGGGAATGAAACCGGTTTTATCCGGACTGGCGATTGGCATCATTGCGACGTTTGCCCTCGGCCGATTGATTGCCGCGCAGCTTTACCAGGTTTCGGCCTATAACCCAGCGTTGCTCGGCGGTGCCACTGTGCTTCTAGCACTTACTGCTTTCGTCGCTTGTCTGCTGCCGGCGAGACGCGCTGCGCTGGTTGATCCGGTTCGGGCGTTGCGCGCCGAATAAAAGAGCTTACGTGCGTTATGAATAAAATCCTCACTCTCGTATTTGTCGGCACATTCGTGGCCGGTTCGCTTCCGGCTGGCGAGGTGTTCGAGGATGTCGTGGAAAAAACATTTCCGCTTGATCCGTCAGGCACGTTTTCGCTCCATGCGATCGACGGGATCGTTGAAATTTTCGGAAGCGATAGTCGCGAGGTCACAATTTCGGCAATGAAGAAGGCATTTTCCCCGGAACGTTTGAACGCAATTGCCATCCGCGTCGATGCGCGCCCCGATGCCATTAACATCGAAACCACCTCCCCGCCGGAACCGCGCCACCATTTTATGGATCGGTCGGGAACAGTGGAATACAGCATCAACCTGCCGCAGACGGCACGGATCGCTTTCGTCGAATTACCGAATGGTGAGCTGGCGATTAAAGGGATGCGCGGCTCGTCAATCAGCGCCAATCTCGGTACCGGCCAGCTCGTCACCCAGAACTGTTTTTGTGATCAGTCCATTCAAGTCAAACAGGGCACGTTGAATGTTTTTTTTGATTGGTCGGAGAAGCGCCCAATCTCGATCGATGCGGCGATCGCAGATGGCAATGTCCAGGCACGTATTCCCGCGGACGCGAGTTTTCAAGTGCGTGCCGTTGCGAAACAGGGAAACGTTTGGAGCGACTTCACACGAAATCGGAAGCAAGGCGATGTTTCTGAGATTAACGAAATCATCGGCGATGCTCCTGCGACCAAGCTGAACTTCCGTGCCGATGAGGGAAACATCCACATCTCGGAGGTGATCTGGTGATCTGGCGCGATCTACGCTACGCCGCCCGTGCCTTGGTAAGGAGTCCCGGATTTCTCGCCGTTGCCTTTGTCGCGATCGCCCTTGGCATCGGAGTCAACACTACCATCCTGGGAATCGTTAATGCGCTGCTGCTTCGACCCCTCCCGATTGGACACTCGGATCGAGTGCTGCAAGTCTTCACCACCGATACTCATTTTACCGGACGCAATTCGAATTCGTACCTCAATTTTCTCGATTACCGGAAACAGAACAGCGTCTTCACTGGAATGGCCGGTTACGGCTTTGCTGTCGTAGGGATGACTCGGGGCGGCGAGACTTCCAACGTCCTTGGCCAAATGGTCAGTGGAAATTACTTTGAGCTTCTGGAATTGCGGCCAATTCTCGGGCGCGCATTTCTGCCGGAGGAAGATACTGCGCCAAACGGTCATCCCGTTGCCGTTCTTAGTTACAAGTTTTGGAAAAAGCTCGGCGGTGACAAAAACATCATTGGCGATGCGATTACGTTGAACAACCGCGCCTTCACCGTGATCGGAGTGGCGCCGCCCGGATACACTGGCATCGATACGGGCGTGGCGCCGGAGTTTTGGGTGCCGCTGGCGATGCACAACTGGATTCGGCCTACTGGTGACGAATGGTTCGAGAATCGCCGTGCCCTCTTTCTCAATATTGCTGCGCGACTAAAGCCTGGCGTCTCGATTTCGAGCGCTCAGGCGCAAATGAAGACCATCGCACATCAACTCGAGCAAGCTTATCCGGACGTGAACAAGCAGCGCTCGCTCGTTCTCGTCTCGGCCGAGACAGCGAAATCGCAGGGATTCAGTGGGCCGGGAAATGAGAACACGACACAAAATATTTCGCTCCTGCTTCTAGTTGCCGCTGGAAGCATCCTACTCATTGCCTGCGCCAATGTGGCCAATCTTCTCCTGGCACGCGGGACCACGCGGCACCGCGAGATAGCGATCCGTGTGGCCCTCGGTGCCGGTCGCAGTCGGGTCATCCGTCAATTGCTTACGGAAAGTGTCTTGCTCGCGTCGATTGGCGGGATTGGCGGGATTTTACTGGCTTACATCCTGGGCGATGTGCTGGTTTCGCTCTTGCCGGCGACTCCGGTGCCACTCTCCCTTGATCCCAAGCCGGATTTACGCGTCGTGATTTCGGCAGTGTTGCTCACCCTATTTAGCGGAATCATTTTCGGACTCGCGCCAGCATTGCAAACGACGCGCGGGGATTTAACCCAGGGTTTACGCGAACGTGCGGTCGCCGAAGGCGGTTTTCATCGCTGGAACTTGCGAAATCTTCTTGTCATCGCGCAAATCGCGGTTTCCCTTTTGCTTCTCATCGGCTCAGCGCTGTTTTTGAAATCGTTCCATCGTGCCCAGCAGATCGATCCCGGATTTCGCACACAAAATCTAGCAATCGTTAGTGTAGATCCCGCGCTGGCAGGTTACGATAAGAAGCGCGGCGGCCAAATCGCGCGCGACATTGTCGAACAGGTGCGACGCGATCCGCAGGTGCGCAGCGCTGATCTGGGACAGTTCGTGCCTCTCGGTTTCGGTGGTGAAGGCCGGACCATTGTGGCCGAAGGCCGCGATGAGAATGCGCAAAGCAATCGCAAAATCGCGAACATCAGTGCCGTCACTCCGGGTTATTTCGAGACCATGGGCATTCCCATTTTGCGCGGACGGAATCTTACCGAACACGACGCCGGCGAAAATGCCGCCAAGGTTGCAGTTATTAGCGAGACAATGGCGAAGACATTTTGGCCTGGTCAAGATGCGATCGGCCGGCGCTTTCGCTATTACAATCGCGAAGGATCCTTCGAAGTCATCGGCGTTGCGCGCGATGTCAAAGCGGCGACCCTGGGAGAAACGCCAACCCCGATGCTTTATACTCCATTTCGCGAGGCGCCGGATGGTGGAATCACTATTTTCGTTCACACTGCCGGTGCACCCGGACCGATGCTACCCGAAGTCCATCGCATCGTGCGCAACATCGATAACCATATCTCCATCACTTACGAGAAGACCGTGACGCAGCACCTCGCCTTCGCACTTTGGCCATCGTGGGTGGGCGCGATTTTGCTCGGCAGTCTGGGATTGCTCGCGCTCGTTCTGGCCTCGGTTGGGGTTTACGGAGTGATGGCGTACTCGGTGAGTCAGCGAACGCGCGAACTTGGTATTCGCATGGCATTGGGCGCGCAAGGCAACGAGGTGC
The DNA here is from genome assembly GCA_035276245.1 of Chthoniobacterales bacterium. GTDB lineage: Bacteria > Verrucomicrobiota > Verrucomicrobiia > Chthoniobacterales > UBA10450 > AV69. The sequence continues at coordinate 48 of DATELT010000231.1, read as the reverse complement.
TTGGGTTGGTCTTGCGCCAGGGCATGTTGCTGGCGGCAATCGGATTGA
>DATELT010000230.1:0-8452 GCA_035276245.1 Chthoniobacterales bacterium | reverse complement strand
AGTGGAATATCAGCGTGTGGGGTACGTACGCCGCGACCGGAACCGAGTACGCCCTAATACAAGCTTGTCTGACATCGTCCAAAGCACGACGGAAGGCCACACCGTCTACCTTTGATCGATACCCGGGCGGCGATCATGCCTTTGGCGGCGGCATCGCCTCAAGTATTTTTTCCATCGCTATTTCGGGATCGGTGTGGAAGGGTTCGTTCTCGATGCACATCGCGGCGACGGATTTGACCTCGAATCCAACGGGGTGGACGTCTTTATCAAGGAAAGACGAAGCGAAGATAGAGCAGTCGGCGAAGTGTTAGGAACCTTCACCCTTCCCTATCCGATCCCTTGCTCTCGCTTTGCGCCATATGTTTGGGCGGGTGGCGGTGTGATCTTGGGTGGTGGCGAACGTGATGAAATTATTCTGGACGGATTCGGCGGCACCGGTGAAGAACCGGTTCCGCTTTATCATACCGTCCACCACGGCACGACGACCGAAGCGGTCGGCCAGTTCGGTGGCGGATTAGAAGTCCGCATTACTCCGCACATTGGCTGGACGAACGATTTTAGCTGGAACGTGATCAACGGACCGCGCAATGACTTCGGAATGGTCCGAACCGGTTTGACATCCGCGTTCTAGGCCTTTTTGATGCTAGCGTGGAGGTAGGATTGTAGCCACCTCGCTCTGTCGACGGTGTCAAAGACAGGGCGACAGAGCGTCGTGGCTACAGGGGTCGTTTGCCTATTCTACTGTGTGCTCGGGTTCAACTCGTCGCACGTAAGCACCACATCGCGCTCGTCGAAAGGTACGCGTGTTGAGGATTCGAACTGGTAAATGACCCGGCCATTACGAACCTCTTTGACGCGAAAATAAACGAACCGATCCTTGATCTCGAATTTCAGCATCAGGCTGACTTTGCGGAACTTGGCATCGGTCTCTTTGATCCAGTGTCTAAAGCGATCGGGGGTAAAGGTGGACATATCGCGGGTGAGGACGAGGTAAACGAGCTGGCGGACGGCCTCCCGTTGCTCCTTGGGGCGCGAATGAAGTGTCATATTCCCCTTAATTATTAGCAGGACAGATGCCTGTTCCGCCATCCCTGCGATACGATATCTTGCGGGCCCCGGGGGAGGCGCAACCCCTACGCGTTGCAGGTATTTCTGCTTTGAGTTGCTGCAAGGTTCCTCAAATTTAAGCCGCTACGGGCTAAAGTCAGATCGGGACCCGGATTTTCAGGCATCACGGGCATCTTGTCCATCGAACCGAGTCCCTCATTACTTCACCACTACATCACTCCGGATCTCCATCGCTTTTGCGCCCGTCTTTCTCCCGCTTGTCAAGCAACCTCAGAATCTCGGTCAGCAGCATCTCGTTTTTCAAGTTTACCTGGTAATCGAGATCGGCGCGTAATCGATCCTTTTGCGCTTCGCGGTTTTGCGACATCATGATGATGGGCGCAGACAACGATGCGATCATTCCAATCACCAGGTTAAGCAAAACGTAAGGATAGGCATCAAAGCCCCTGTCGTGCAGCAGCCAGGTGTTAAGCGCAATCCAGCCCAACGTAAAAAGAATCGAGGCAGCAATGAACTTCCAACTGCCGCCGAAGCGGGCGATCTGATCAGCAGCCCGGTCCGACAAGGTCAGATTTTTGGCGTCCTCTTCATTCGCGTTTCGCGAAACCCGATGTCGCAACAGGTCATCCGTCCGCCGCAACCGGCGCGTAATGGCACTTAGCATTTCCAACACAATACGCGAGTCGCTCGAGACAAAGTTTAGAAAATTCTCACGGGTCAAAACAGCCAGACGCGAATCTTCCGTGACCGATGCATCAGCAGACCGGCCGTGGCCATCGAGCATGGCCATTTCGCCAAAGAAATCGCCGTGACCCAGAGAAGCCAGAATCACTTCCCTGCCATCAGCATCAGTGACGGTGATTCTGACGCGTCCGCTCTCAATAATATACATTGCGTCCCCGGCATCGCCGACACGGAACAAATTCGAGCCAGCTTTGAGTTCCACGAGATGGAGATAACCACAAAGCTCCTCTACCGCAGGATCATCGAGTGCGGCAAAAAGCGGCACCCCGCGCAATAGCGCGTACTGCCCGGCGCCCTGCGGCTTTTCTCTCACCAGAGATGGACTAGCCGGCAACGTTGGCATACTGGAAACGTAAAATCAGCTGAAGCGCCTCGGCCTCAACAGCGGAAATAATATCACATCCCGGATTGATTCTGCACCTGTAAGTAACATGGTCAGCCGGTCGATCCCAAGGCCGAATCCGCCGGCTGGCGGCATACCGTGCTCGAGCGCGAGCAGAAAATCCTCGTCCAGCTTTTGCGTTTCCTCGCCCGCCTGCTCAAGCAAACGCTGACGCTGAATATCCGGGTCGTTTAGCTCCGTATAGCCTGGTGAAATTTCCACGCCGTTGATGATTAGTTCATAAACGTCAACCAGCTCGGGGTGCTCACGATTTTGTTTCGCCAGCGGCACCAGTTCCTTGGGACAATGCGTGACAAAAAGGGGATCGAAGTTCTTTTCTTCCACCAATTTTTCGAAAACGTGTTGCGTCACTTCAAAGTCGGCCAGTTGTGGCAGGATTTCCACGCCCAGCTTTTTCGCTCGCTCACGACGTTGTTCGCTCGACATTTCAAACCAATCCATGCCTGCCGCTTCCCGCACCAAGTCATGATAACGCGCCCGCCGCCACGGCCGCGTCAGATTAATCGTTCGCGTCACGCTCCCCTCCGCGTCCCGATGTTCGATCCGGAGTGATGCCACCGCCTCCGCCACATGGCAAATCATCTCCTCCACCAAATCGGCGATCTTCTCGAAGTCGGCATACGCCCAATACGCCTCCAGCATGGTGAACTCCGGATTATGTTTCCGCGAGATTCCTTCGTTACGGAAATTGCGGTTCACCTCGTAAACTTTGTTGAACCCGCCTACCAGCAATCGTTTCAGATAAAGTTCCGGCGCGATCCGCAGATAAAGATCCAACCCGAGCGCTTTGTGATGGGTCGCAAACGGCTCCGCCGCCGCCCCGCCCGCGACCGATTGCAGCATCGGCGTTTCCACTTCCACAAACCCGCGACTCTCTAGAAAACGTCGGATCTCACGAACAATGATAAATCGCTTCGCAAAAACCGCGCGTGATTGATCGTTCGTGATCAGATCGAGATAGCGCTGGCGATATCGCGCCTCGATGTCCTGCAAGCCGTGCCATTTTTCCGGCAACGGTCGCAGCGATTTCGCCAGCACCCGTAGCTTGTGCACTTTCAACGTCGGCTCGCCCGTCTTCGTCGTGAAGCACGTTCCTTCGACACCGATGAAATCGCCAAGATCGAGGAGTTTGAAAACTCCCATCGCGTCTGGGCCCAGTTCCTTTGCGTGCAAATAAATCTGGATCCGCCCACTCGCGTCCTTCAAATCGAGGAAGTGACTTTTGCCCATGTCACGGTGCGCCGTGATCCGGCCGGCGACGCGAAAATTAGTGCCCTCGGCGAATTTTTGCCGCACCTGGGCGATATCACCGGAAGTTTCGAACGCCTCTCCAAACGGGGCGATACTCAGCTTTTCCAACGCCGCTAACTTTTCGCGCCGCAACGCCAGCAACTCGCTTTCGTCTTGTTCCATTCCCAGCGACCGATTCTAGGCAGAATCAAGAGGAGCGCGAGCACTCCTAATGTGGGAGCGGCCTTAGTGCCGCGACTGAGTGAGTCGGGACGCTAAGGTGCCTCCACATTGAGGCAATCACTGACACAGCCTTTCTGAAGCACAAATTCGGTTGGAAATGGAAGGTAGACAGTGAGATATTCCCCTTCCCCAATTTTGGCTCGAGGGCTCGAAAAGCATGCAGATCGATTTGCCGGAAACTACCTCAAAAATCGGAGGACCGCTGGTAAGGCAATTCTCCGTTTTCTTGCCCAACAAAGTCGGCGCCATGCTCCAAATCGTGAAGTTGCTGAACGCTCACGCCACTCACGTCGTGGCGTTGAGCATTTCGGAATCAACCGACGCCGCCATCGCTCGCATCATCGTAAGCGATCCAGACCGCGTGCAGGAGTTGTTTCATGATCACAACATCGCTTTCGGGGTTTCCGAATTGATGGTCGTTGAACTGCGCGAGGTCGCCACCCAGTTCATCAAAATCCTCTCCACCCTGCTGATGGCCGAAGTAAATGTACACTTCAGTTATCCGCTTCTTACCCGGCCTAACGGTCGCGCCGCCCTCGCCATGCACGTCGACGATTCCGAATGCGCCTCCTCTGTTTTAATCGGTGAAGGTTTCCGGCTCCTCTCCCAAAGCGACATTTCACGCTGAGCCGCGTACTCATGCCCCTGCTCTTACTCAACAGAGCCCTGTTGCCAAAATTTTGAACAATTCCCTTCTCCGTCTTGTCCACGAGCAGTCGATTGACAGCTCCGCCGCATCCCATTAACTGAATAAAGGTGTAATGCCTGTTCTCGCCGCATCTTCTTCTCCCAGCGACCGGACCTACTCTGTCGCAGTCGGCGCTATTCTCGTTTTCGGCGCCTTGCAAATTCTGGCGATCGCAATTCATTTCGGCGCCGCGTATCGGACGGAACGCGCGACATTGCGATCGGTAAAAGCGGCGGCCACAACCGCCAGCGTGAAGCCGACGGCGCCGCCCACTCCGCCGCAGGCAAGCACTCCGAGTTCAGCCGCTCTTTCCGCCTCCGATAGCTTGCTCAAAGAAGCCAACGTCTTGCGCGAGCGCGGCGATACGGCCAACGCCCTGGCACGCTTGCAGGATGCATCGCAGCGCGACCCGAAAAATCCGCAGGTGCTGGCGGAAATGGCCGCGATTTACGAATCCATCCAGCTTTACGAACGTTCTAACGAGACTTGGAGGAAAATTCAGGATCTTGGCCCTTCAGCCGGGCCGCTTTACGAATTGGCCGACATGAAATTGCGGGTCGGCGCAGCTGTGACGCCGTCGCCGGGCCTACCCATGGATACGGCAGGCAAACCGCTGGACGCGGAAGGACTTCCGGAGGGATCCGTCTTCGGTGTGACGAACATTGAGACCGAGCAGGTTCCCGATCCCGACGCGGAAACAAATTTTCGATTAAAAATCAGCATCAAGAAGCGGGATGCTGTCGCGATCGATCATTCCAAATTGCGCATCATGGTGTTGTTCTACGATACGCTCGATAACGACAAGATCGTAGCCACAGATGCGGACGTTAACTACGAGTGGATGAGCCCGAAACACGATTGGGTGGAATCTAACCCCGAAACATTGATCGTGACGTATCTTCGTTCCAAGACCCATGCCATCACTTCCGAGGGGGCGCTTTCGGCCGCGGCAGCGGCGGTTACACCTGGCAAGAATTCCTTGCGGTCGAAGAAGCGGGCTGAGTCGCCTACAAACACCGAATCGTCCGATCCCGGCCGGCGCCAATATCTCGGCTACGTCGTTCGCATTTTGTATGACGATAAATTGCAGACGGTTCGGGCCGACCCTCCACGGTTGATCAACGACGCGCCGAATTCTTCGCTCTCGCCGTGACGCAATTGCTCATCGTGCATCGCGACCCCGAGATTGGGCGGGACCTGGTGCAACTGGTGAAAGATTACACTGGATACGAAAGTGTCCTCACCCACGGCGAAAGTGAAACGCTGGTCCGGTTGCGGCGCCAACCGGAAGTGCGCCCGCAAATTCTTCTTACGCAACTTCAGGCACCGGGGCTGGATGGTTTTATTCTTGGCGCGTCGCTCGGCGAAATGTTTCCGGGGTTACAAACATTGTTCTTGCCCGCCTACTCCGCTTCCGAGCAGCGTATGGAAGTGGTCGGCTCGAAAGTTTTTCCGGAACCAATCGACGGGGAACGACTAATCGCCACGATCGAACGGTCCATGAGGATGTTTTCCGGTGCGCCCGACCTTTTTCACGTTCTTGATATCTTGCAGATGTGCTGTCTTTCCGGACGTAGCGGTGCCCTGCAAATGGTTTCGGGCGCGAACGTTGGCACCGTTTATTTGCGCGATGGCCAAGTCGTGCACTCGGAGACCGGCACAGAATGCGGAAACGACGCGTTGGTTGAAATGGTGAGCTGGGGCGAGATCGAATTTGCCTACGACCGTGCCGTCTCCCCCGGTGTTGAAACAATTAGTAAGGCATGGAATGCATTGCTCCTCGACGCGCTGGAAGAAGGAAGACGTCGCGCCCTGCCGGCTTGGCGGCAGCAAACCGGGTGAACGTTTTTCGAGAGCCCGCCGGTGAGATTCCTGCTCTATTCATAATTCCATGGAGTCGCTGAAACTCACGGTTCTTCTTCTGCTTCTCGGCTTCGTCACTGGTGCGGCCAATGCTCAGATCCAAGTGCAATTGAAATTCAGCCGCTTGCAATACATCGCCTACGAACCAATGCTCGCCACTGTTACCATTACCAATCGCGCCGGCCGCGACATTGATTTGCACGACGACGGCGGAGAACGCTGGTTCGGATTAGAAATTACCGGCCGCGATGGCCAGTCGGTCCCGGCTGATTCCTCGCAGAAGATGGAATCGCTACACATCGAAACCGGTCAGACTGTTACACAAAAAATTGATCTCGCGAATCTGTATCCAATCCAGGATTTCGGGAACTATCACGTCCGCGCCCACGTCTATTTCTCTGATCTCGGCCGCTACTTTTATTCACAGACCAAGGTGGTCGAAGTTACGGATGCGCGTCCGATCTGGAAACAAAGTGTGGGCATTCCCGCGGAAAGCGGTGCCGGCGGAGATAGCCGCACTTACTCGCTTTTGACGAATCGGTTCGCCGATCACACTGCACTCTATGTCCGAGTCGAAGATGAACGCCGCAATACCGTCTATGCCACCTACTCGCTCGGACACGTTATCGCCTTTGACGAACCGCATGCCGAAATCGACCGCGAAAACAAACTTCATGTCCTGCATTGCTCAGCCCCACGCGCCTGGTCTTATGCGATCATCGGCTTGAACGGACAACTTCTCGCTCACTCGACCTTGCTCGAAACAAAATCGCGTCCCCATTTCAAGCGGACGACAGACGGCGAGGTCGCGGTCGTGGGAGGTATGACGGAGGCCGCCGCCGCTCAGGCGGTGGGTAATGCCATTCCGAAATTATCGACGCGCCCAAACGAGAAGCCCCGCGGCGACTGAGACCATTCGTATTATGACGCCAGCTTTGCTGCGATACGCTGTTTGCTGTTTGGGCGCAATCGCACTCATCTCCACCGTATCAGGCCAGACGCGTTTTAACACGATTGTGATCGACGCAGGGCATGGGGGATTTGATCGGGGCGGCATTCCCGGTCAACGCGTTTTAGAGAAGAATATGAATCTGGATGTTGCCTTAAGATTGAAACCGATTCTGGAGAAAGCCGGATACAAAGTGATCATGACGCGAAGCACAGACATATTTGTACCGCTGGGTGCGCGCGTCGCCATCGCCAATTCCTATCCCAATGCGATTTTTCTCTGCATCCATTTCAATTCCGCCTCGCGCAGCGGAGCCAGCGGCATCGAGACATATTTTTACAGCACGGAAAGCGCCCCGCTCGCGGCCAGCATTCATTCTGCCGTCGTCGGTGGCGCGCCCTCGGTAAATCGCGGCGTCCGCCGCCGCGGGTACTTCGTCCTGCGTAGAACAACCATTCCAGCTGTGCTGGTCGAATGCGGATTTCTCACTAACCCGACCGAGGCACAATTCGCACAGACTACTGCTTACCGGCAAAAACTCGCCCAGGAAATTGCCCGGGGCGTCGTAAATCAACCAACGCTGGCTGCTCGCACCGCCTATACCAATCAATCATCAAAAGTTGACGTTGGCCTGCAGCCTTTCCTCGACCAGCGTTTCGTCCGGGAATCGACAGCTCGTCATCACCGCCGTCATTCCACCTCAAAGAAGAAAAAGTCCTCCAGCGCTGAGAAAAAGGAAGTAAGCTCCGAGGCACAGTGAACTTGCCGGTTGTTTCCTCGGCGCAAATGCGCGACGCAGAGAATGCGGCATTTGCACGCGGCATTTCCGCCGAACACCTGATGAATCAGGCAGGCTGCGGTATTGCCGCTGCGATCCGACAGTTCTTTCCGCGCCACGGCTATTGTTTGACCTTTTCCGGCAAGGGAAACAATGGTGGCGATGCGCTCGTCGCCGCCACACATCTAAAGCGCGCCGGCTGGCAGACCGATGTGCATCTTTCCTTTCCCGAATCAGAATGCAGCGAGCTGCTGCGCAAAAAGATTACGGAGTTCCGCGATACTCCGCCTGTAGCGGCAACCGTGTCGACTGCAAGAAAGGACGGCACGCCCGCCTCTACAGTCATCCTCGACGGTTTGCTGGGGCTTGGATCGAAGCCGCCGTTACGAGATCCAATTCTGGGCGCTTGTCGCGAGATCAATCGCTTGCGCTCGCAAAATAACGCGTTCGTCTTTGCTGTAGATCAGCCCACCGGCCTCGACGGCG
>DATELT010000229.1:0-2279 GCA_035276245.1 Chthoniobacterales bacterium | reverse complement strand
CGGTATCGACGCCGAGCGAATCCCAATCGCTCCCCTGCGGCCCGATGTCGCCGCGTTTACTCAAAGTGCCTACGCGCCAGAACTCGAGCGGGCTATCTGAGACCGCGCCGCTGACGGTGGCGCCGAAGACATCTTTGCGCGTAATCGTGAGAGTATTTTCCTCGGCAAACGCTTCAATTTGCAGGTTTTCTTTTCCGGTTGGCCGCACCGCCACACGCCCCCCGTCCCCCGTTTCGTGAGTGGAAAGCAATCGCGCGGGCTCGGTCGCGATTTCGCCAGCTTCCAAATCGAAGTATGGATTGAAAATGCCGAGATGAAAAAAACTGCGGCCGGTTATGCCGGGCAAAGCGGTGAGCGCGCTCGATTCAATTCCATTTCCTTGCGATGGATGCACAAACCCTTGAGTTAGTTGCAAGCGGGTGTTTTCTGCGATCAACCCTTCCAGCGTCAGCTCTTCATGCGCCAGAACGTCCGCGCCGCGCCCTCTGTGCTCATTGCCGTTTCCGCCGCCAATTCCCGTTGTGATGCTTCCTTTTAGCGTCTCAAAGAGAAGAGTCTTATCGGGTAGCGCCGGCAAAGGAAAAGCCTCCGTATGAAAGTATAGAAATTGCCGGGCGAAATCTCCGCTTAATTCGGCGATATCGATCTGCACGGTGGTCACGATCTCAGTGAAATCGGTGAGGTCATCTGCGGTTTCCACTTCGATTGCCGTGTCCACGGTCTCTCCGATTGGAACGATCAGATTTTGGGATGCGGCCACCGCGCGGGCAGTCACGGGGGAAGTCGTGGGTTGAATTGCGCAATGTAAGGGGACGTTCCCGGTATTGCTGATCTTGAATTGGTAACTCGCCTTTTCGCGGGGATGGATGAAACGCGTCTCGCTGCCATCGATCGTTGCCTTGCCGTTGGCAGCGGGGGTGATGCGGAGAGGAACGATTTGGTCGAGGCCATCATCACCGCGGGCACTGATTCGAATTTCGCTCCCACCAGGCGTGCCGGGCGGAATGTAAAGCGTGTGCAGCAGAGTTTTGTCTTCGCCCGGCTGCAGTTCGACGCCAAGGTCGGCCCCTCCCAGACAACGCAGCTGGCCCGCATCAATGTGCAGATGCAGTGTCGCAGCCGAGCCGCTTCCATTTTTCGCGTGAATAGCTAGCGCCGGAAAACTTTTTGGCTCTGCCTCGGCAGATGGAGTGGTAATCGACCATTGAATTCCACTCGGTTGAGCGTAGAGCGTCGTGCTCTCCAGGATCAAAAGCAGCAGCCCTGCGACCGGCGCAACCCGCGCTCGAAGCGGTGGAGAAAGCGCCCACATTGCATTGCGGGCTCAGTAGGTAAGTTCCAGTTCGCCCGCTACCAGATCGCTCGCGCCATAATCGAGAACGGCGAGTGCGTTGTATTTCTTGCCTTTCTCAAGTTTTGATTTGCCCGGTTCCGGCAGCTCGAAGAAAACCGTGCGCTTTTGTCCTGGTAAAACCGAGAAAGACGGCACTGGGAGCGAAGCAACCGATTTGCCGGCCTGATCACGAAAAACCACATTCGAGTTATCGCTTTGGATGTGAACGTTGCCGTTGTTTGCCGTTTGAATCTCCAGCCCACGCTTTCCATCGCGAGTTACTTCCGCCACTTTCGTGACCGCGCAGTCGAGCTTCATCGCCGCCGCCGGATTATTCACAAAGATCTTAGTGCCGATGCGCGAGATAGTGCGAATCCGCACCTCGCGTCCGGGGGCGGTTGTTTCCGCCGGGCGCTCATCAGTTGTTTCAGCGAAGACCATTGAACGATATTCCTTCAAACCCATCGGCGCCTTCGGCGTGTCCAAGGAAACGGTGACGATTTTCTTTTCGCCTTTTTTCAAAAGGAATCTCTGTGGATTAACCGCGATCCAACCTGTGGCGGAATCCGGCGCCTTGTTTATGCTCGGGTCGATCGCTTCGACCGCGCCGTTTATGTCCTGGTTCCAATCAACGGCGAAGACCGTGACGTCGGCGGTCCTATTATCAGTATTAGCAACTTCGAGCTCACGCTTGGCGTGACCGTCCTGGCCCAGATCGATTACAACCTTACCGAGATTAACGACGATGCCCGCACGCGCGTCGGAGAGGAGTGTTAAACTGACTAGCACGCCATAACACGAGAGCGAGGAGAAGCTTTTCACGGGCGCGCCTTTTCTAAGGAGCGGTCAGCGTATAAACAATGGCCAGCGTGTAGGTGCCGGGCGGGTCTGTATTAAGATTACTGGCGAGCTGATAATCCATGTTGAAGGTATTGCCAGCGGTGGA
>DATELT010000228.1:0-9899 GCA_035276245.1 Chthoniobacterales bacterium | reverse complement strand
CGCCTTCGCGCAACAGCATTCCTGCGCCCACGTTTGCGCCGATCGCCCCGACAAACTCGGTAGCGGCGCGCAGACTGCGTTCCCGGCCACTCAGATACATGATTCCGGAAACCATAACCAGTTGCAGGGTCGTAAGAACGGGCAAATCGGCGAGCGGAATCGGTTGTGCACCAATCGCGGTGCAAATGGCTGTGGTTGATTTGATCAGAATGTTTGCAATTTCACGCTGGGCTTCCCGGTCACCCGAAATTCGTACAATTTCGACCCGACATTCATTCGGTAGCTTTTTCGCAAGGATGGAAACGAATTGATGCGCCACTGCCCGGTCAGTCGCGCCGTGGCCGGGTTCGCCGGAAAACTCGAAGCCTCCCCAGACACGGCTGTGCAATTGGGTCTGAATTTTTTCCGACCAATCCATCTTGAGCGGCTCGCCGTTCTGACCCGCGCCCGGAGCCGGTTTCACGTGAATCGCGATAATCCCGGCGTCTTTGTGCGTCGCATCATTCCAGTGGACGCACAAGCTGCCGTTTTCAGCACTTCTCTTTACCTTAGTCCGGCCTTCGGACCCGTCGCTCAAAATGATTATCGCATCGGCTGAAGCGCGCTCGAGCTCTCCCCGAATAGTTTTTTCCGCATCATCATCGGCGCCGCGGGCGTCGAGCACAGAAATGGTGCCGCGATCTTTGATTTCAAGATCCTGCCACCGAAAGATCTCGAAAACCATCTGGCGTGATGGCTCAACGGCATCGCCATTAAAAAGCAGATTCATGACTTGCGGCATTGGCCAGCGCCCCGAACCTGCGAGGAGCAAACGCGGCGGGCGTTGTTGCAAAAATAATTCCTTCAACGGCGTCAGCTCGTGTAGCACCGGTTTTCGGATCGCGTCCGGCAATTTTCCGAGTAAAGCCTCGAGGCGCTCGACGACGTGGAGCAATGCGGATCGATTCACCGGCCGCAATGACCAGCGATTTGCTCGCGAAATCAAGACGTCAAAAAGGTTTTGTCGGCGGTCGGGCTGGGATTATATGAAGCCATGGAATTAAATTTTGAGGCTCTCTCGCGCGCAGCAACCGAGGCGCGGGGCCTGGCGATGGATGCCGTCCAAGCGTCACAATCAGGTCATCTCGGTTTGCCGCTCGGATGCGCGGAAATTGGCGCAGTCCTTTATGGTTACGCGCTCAAACATAATCCCGAAAAACCGCGCTGGATCGGACGCGATTATTTCGTTCTCTCGGCCGGTCACGGCTCGATGTTCCTTTATGCGTGGCTGCACATGAGCGGCTACGATTTGCCAATGTCGGAAATTAAGCGTTTCCGGCAATTGCATTCCAAGACACCGGGCCATCCGGAGTTTGGAGAGACGCCGGGCGTCGAATGCACAACCGGGCCGCTCGGCCAGGGTGTCGGTAACGCGGCCGGTATCGCCGTTGCGTGCAAAATGGCGGCGGCGCGCTTCAACACAGCCGAACACCGGATTTTCGATCAACATGTAATTTGCCTTGCCGGTGACGGTTGCATGCAAGAAGGCGTGGCATCGGAGGCGAGTGCTTTCGCGGGACACTTCGGTCTCGATAACTTGATCCTTATTTACGATAGCAACACGGTGACGCTCGACGCGCCGGCAACCGCAACCCAGAGCGAAGACACGGGGGCGCGTTTTAAGGCGTACGGCTTCGACGTTCAGGAAATTAACGAGGAAGACATGCAGGCGTTTCTCGACGCTCTCAACAATGCGAAAGAAAATAACAATGGTCGGCCAAAGTTCATCATTTCGCACAGCTTGATCGGGAAGGGAATTCCCGAAGTTGCCGGCACTTACAAGGCACATGGCGAGGCCGGCGCAAAATTTGTCGATGCCGGCCGCAAAGGACTTGGTCTGCCCGGCGAACATTATTTCGTTTCGAAGGAGACTTACGCCTATTTTGCCGATCACAAGAAGAAGTTGCTCGCTGATTACGAGCGGTGGGAAAAAATTTACAACGAGTGGCGTAATAAGAATGCTGAGCTGGCGAAAATACTCGACAATGGGATCGAGCGAAATGTCCCGAAAGATCTTTTGTCGAAAATTCCGGAATTTCCCAAGGACGCGAAGCTGGCCACGCGCAAAGCCGGTAGCGAAGCATTGCAGCCGATCGCACAGGCGATGCCGCTCCTCATGAGCGGCAGTGCCGATCTTCACGGCTCGACCTTAAACTACATTAAGGACGGCGAGGACTTTACACGCAACAATCCTAAAGGCCGCAACATCCGGTTTGGAATTCGGGAACATGGGATGTGTGCCATCCTGAACGGAATTTCCTATCACGGGCTATTTCGCGCCTCGGGTGCAACTTTTACCGTTTTCACTGATTATTGCCGCGCCTCGATTCGGTTGGCCGCATTGGCGAAACTGCCAAATACCTACATTTTTACTCACGACTCTATCGGCGTCGGCGAAGACGGCCCGACTCATGAACCGGTCGAGACGATCACCTCTGTTCGGGTGATGCCAAACATCGATGTGATTCGTCCGGCCGATCCGGAAGAGACGGCCGGAGCATTTGTGGCCGCGATGGAACGAACTGACGGCCCCACGCTAATTGCGTTGACTCGGCAAACCGTGCCAATTCTAAACGAAATCGATGTGAAGCTTCGGCGGGAAGGAGCGCGACGAGGCGGTTACATCGCGAAGCGAGAGAGTGCGTCGCTGGAATTGATCATTCTTTCGTGCGGGAGCGAATTGCAGCACGCGCTCGCGGCCGCGAAAGAGCTTGGGGCTGGTACGCGGGTGGTTTCTATGCCATGCACGGAGCGTTTCAATCGCGAGTCAGACGAATATCGTGAAGAGGTTTTGCCGAATAGCTGCCGCAAACGCGTTGCCATCGAAGCTGGCGTCCCCGACATCTGGTACCAATATGTCGGTCTCGATGGAAAAGTGATCGGCTTGCACCGCTTCGGGCTGAGCGCGCCGGGCGCGGAAGTGATGAAGGAATTCGGCATCGACGCGCAGCATGTGATCGACGCCGCAAAGTCACTAGGGTAGGGCGACCTCAATCGGTCCGAGCCGGACTCGCGGGCGCGGGCCATTCGGTAAACCGCCCATTACCTAGAACGCCTCTTCAGGCTCGCGCACGTTGCGGGCACGATCTTCGAAGCGGGTGAATTCTTTTAAAAAGGTGAGGGGAATCTCGCCGACTGGTCCATTGCGTTGCTTCGCGATAATCAGTTCTGCTTCTCCTTCCTTCTCTGCGCGCGCTTCCTCGTCTTCTTCGTAAACTTCTGGACGCACCAGCAAACCGACTAAGTCTGCGTCCTGCTCGATGGATCCTGATTCGCGCAAATCGCTCAGCCGCGGCTTTCCGCCTGTTCGTTGTTCCGGTTGTCGATTTAATTGCGCGACAACAATGACCGGAATGTTCAATTCCTTTGCTAACGCTTTTAAACCCGCGGAAATTTCCGAAATCTCAAGCTGCCGGTTTTCCTTCGCTCGTTTACTTGGCGATCGCACGAGCTGCAGATAGTCAACCAATACCAATTGGATGTCCTGCTGTGATTTGAGACGGCGCGCCTTGGCCCGCAGTTCCAAAATTTCCAGCGACGGGCTGTCATCGATAAAAATTTTCGCTTCCGCAAGTTTCGACGCTGCTGCGGTCAGGCTGGGAAAATCGCGCTCGCCAAGGAAGCCATCGCGCACGCGCTGCAGATTGACACGTGCACGCGAGCAAAGCATTCGTTGCACGAGTTGCTGGCTGCTCATTTCCAGACTGAACACCGCGACCGGCTTTTTTTGATTCACTGCCACGTGTTCCGCCACGTTCATCGCGAAGGCCGTTTTTCCCATGCTCGGCCGGCCGGCAACGACGATCATCTCGGCTGGATGCAATCCACTGGTCAGGCGATCCATTTCGACAAAGCCAGTCGATAACCCGGTGATGCCGCCGCGACGCTCCCACAGCTTCTCGATCGATGCGAGCGCATCCATCACTTGTTCCTTCATGGTGAGAAGTTGACCTTTGAACCGGTCGTCGCCGACTTTGAAGATGTTGTGCTCTACCTCGTCGAGCAGCGGACCAACTTCCCCCTGCTCCTCATAAGCCCGCCGCACGCCTTCGGTGCAGGTGAGGATGATCTGGCGCAGAACGTACTTGTCGCGGACAATCTCGAGGTAGTAATCCAGGTTCGCGGCCGTCGGGACAAAGGTGAACAGACTCGTCACAAAGGGTGCGCCGCCGATCGTCTCGAGCACATTCTTATCGCGCAACGTCTGGGTGAACGTAATCAGGTCGATGGCCTGGCCGTTGTTCCATTGTTCGACCAGAACCTTGAACACCGTTTGGTGTGCCGGGACGTAAAAGTATTCCTCTTTGATTTTCTCGACGCACTCGGGGATCGCCTCTTGTGGTGCGATCAACATCGAACCGAGCACACCCTGCTCGGCTTCGACGCTGTGAGGCGCGGCGCGGTGAATATCCTGTGCGGAACTTGTTGGCGAGTTCTGAAAAACTCTTCCGCCACTCTGCTGCGCCGAGCCTCGGCCGGCGCCATTCCCCGCCGCCTTACGAGGCGTCTCAGGATTCGTTCCCTGAGAGCTCGCCATTTATTTGCGTTTTCGGAATAATCCTCGTTTCGGAGCCGGTGCCGCCGATTCGGTTGCTTCCGCCGGTTTGGGTGGCTCTTCATGCGCAGGTTTTACTTCAAATTTAAAATTCACCGTCACGTCGTGATGCAACTTGATCGTCACCTCGTGTTCGCCCGTGGTCTTGATCGGGTGTTCGAGATGAATTTTATGCCGATCGATATCCTCTCCGATTTCGTTTCTCAATCGCGTCACGATATCCTGCGCGGTGATCGAGCCGAAAGCCTTGCCGGTCTCGCCGGTTTCAAGTTTAAAGGTGACGCGCAGTTTGTTAATGCGCCGTGCCAGTTCTTCGGCTTCATTCAGCTCGCGCGCCTCGCGTTCGGTTCGCTTCTTTTTCAAGTTCTCCAACTGACGCAGACTTGTCGGCGTCACTTCGTGCGCTTTGCCCCGCGGCAGAAGATAATTTCGCGCGTAACCGCGACGCACTTTAACGATGTCCGCCTCGGCCCCGAGGCCGGGCACGTTGTCAGTCAGAATAATTTCAGTCGTCGGCATGAGAAAAATTGTGCGGTTTTTGAGAGTGCGGGAGCTGGATTATAGGATCGGCACAAGCGGTGTCAATTGATTCAATGATTTCTGGGCGTGCGCGAAGGTACGACGATGGTCTTATTAAGTTCAATTCCTGCACGGTTATCCTTCGGGTGACGCGGTTAAAGCCTGGAGCCCGGCGCTTTTATGACGCTTTCCGTGCCTCAATAAATCCCCACGCAATTGAACGGCAGTGTAAAGACGGACTTCGCCAGCTTAATGCTCAGGCAATCAATCAGCATAAGAACGGTGGTAACCTTATGGTTTGGCGCCGCCTGCGACCGCCGCGTCGCTGGATTCAACTGCGTGGAACAAATCGAAGCACCAAAGTTAGATCCAAGGTCACAATGATTCACTGTGTGTTCTCGCCGGAAAAAAGCGGCACGCGGTGTTATTACCCGCTCGTTCCGCACTAGCCGCGGCCCCGTTTGCCGCCGAAGCCTCCCCTGCTGGCGCAGGAGAGACAGCCGCTCCTTGAAGCCGTACCACACGATCGCTACCTGCGACAATTTACATCATTCCCAGCTTCATCCGACCGGCGTCGCTGATCATGTTCTGGTTCCACGGCGGGTCCCAGACGAGCTGAACGTCGGCTTCATCGACGCCATCAATCGTCAGGATCTTGCTCTGGGCATCGTGCGCGATGGCGGGTCCCATCCCACAACCCGGCGCGGTCAATGTCATCTTCACGTCGACGCGTGTGCCGCCATCTTCTTTCTTCGTCAACTTGCAATCGTAAACTAATCCGAGATCAACGATGTTCACGGGAATTTCCGGGTCATAACATTGGCGCAACTGGTTCCAAACATCTTCCTCCGAAACTTCGCCCTCTGTAGCGCCATTTTTCGATCGTGCCGGCTGTGCATCGCTCTTTTCTAATCCAAGGGCGTCGCCATCCTTTTCCGCTACACGCGATAATCCAAAATTCGTCGCAATGGTGTAACTGCCGCCAAGTGATTGCGTAATCACGCCAGGCGTCCCTGCCGGGATTGTGATCTTCGTACCCGCTGGTATTTGAATCGCCTCAATGTCGCGACTCGTGCTGAATTCAGTGTTTTCGTACATAAGCCTTTTTCGTCATTCCGACCAAAGTCGAGGAATCTCTAACTATTTTCCGCTTCTTTTCTCGAATTCCATCCATATTAGCTCTGGAGCGCGTCGGTTTCAATTCGAGTAGCCTCATCCACAGAGAAGTTTGGGATGCGACAGGACGTTCTTCAAAAATTGTAGAGGGTCTGTGCCAGACGCCATTTGCCTGTTCGTCGATTCCTACAATTTCGCGGGCGCTTCCAGTAGCTCGATTACGCGCTTGAGCAAGCGGCCGGCGGCGCCGCCGTCGAGGCTGCGGTGATCGAAGCTCAAGGTGATGTGCGCTTCGGTAATAGGGACGAACTCGGATTTTGAGTCGTCCCAGCGTGGTGCTTTCTTACCAACGCCGAGACCGAGAATCATTGTTTGATCGGGGAGGGGAATCGGCGTGCCCCATTCCACCCCAAATGTTCCAAAATTCGAAACCGCCGCGATGCCGCCGGCCTGCATTTCCGGTGAAATCCGTCGCTGACGACCGAGGGCAACTAACTCTTCGTACTTCGTGGCCAGGTCTGCCAGCGAACTCTTGTCCGCTTCACGAAGGATCGGGACGATGATTCCATCCTGCGCTTCAATTGCCAGGCCAATGTCGATGCTGTTCGGTTGCAGAACACGCAACCCTACGAGTTTTGCGGCAGCGGCTGGGTTTTCCGCAAGCGCTAGCGCGAGTGCACGCAATGCATATAGCGCCGGACCGGGTTTCGGGTCTCGCTGTTTACGATTTGCTAGAACCGGATCGAGATTGACCGACGAGCCGATCGTCGCCAATGGTCGCGACCAACTGCGTCGCATCGCATCTGCGACGCCTGCTCGAATGGCGGAGGCATCACTAGCTGACTGCGATTCAATATGGCGCAAATAATTTTCGAGATCTTTGACTGTGACGCGATTGCCGCTGCCGGTCCCCGCGATCCCGGCAAGGTCAGCGTTCGTTAATTGTAACTCCGCCATCCGCGCACGCACGCGTGGCGACAAAAATCCGGCACCCTTGGCTGCCACGGGAACAGGCAGACCGCCACCGGGCGACGCTCCTTGTGTGCTGATGCGCGAAGTGCGAACCGCACTTTCGTCGATCTGGAAATGTGCGCCGTTGCCGCTTTTCGCTTTTTCCTCATCCCGACCTGGAATTTCTGCGGCCACCTCACCTTGCGGCTCGGGCGGCGCCTGTTTTGCAAATCGCGCCGCGTCCTCTTCGCTTGCCTCGATGTAACCAAGCACGCAGCCGATTGGATATGTTTCCTTCAACTGCGCGTCGATCTTTGCGATCTCTCCGGCGCACGGTGTAGTCACTCCCATGACCGCCTTGTTGGTTTCGACCTCCATGATCTCCTGGTCGGCAACCACCTTTTCGCCCGGCTTAACGTTGATCGAGACAATCGTGGCCTCGGCGATCGATTCACCGAGTTGTGGCATAATGATTGGGACTTGCGGCATAAATTATTCTCGAAGTAGCTGACGCGCTTTCGCGGCAATCACTTTGCTGTTCGGCCGATGAGCTGACCAGAGATTAGGATGATACGGAATGGGAGTGTCTTTGGCATTGATCCGCGCCGGCGCGGCATCCAGAAGATGAAAACCTGCGGTGGTTACACGAGCGATCACTTCGGCGGTAGCGCCGCCCCAGGGGAAAGATTCGCCCACCGCCAGGAGCCGACCGGTTCTGGCGACCGATGCAAGGACAGTACCGGTATCGAGTGGCTTGACGGTACGCAGATCGATGACTTCGATCTCGAATCCTTCCTTCGCAATCTCCTCCGCCGCAATCAAAGACTCCTGTAACATTGCGCTGTAGCTAACGATTGTTAGATCGCGACCGGACCGTGCGATCCGCGCTTGGCCGATCGGCATTCCTTCACTCGGAAGATGATCGGCTTTGAGGTGGTAATAAAGATACTTGTGTTCGCAATAAACGACCGGGTCATCAATGGCGACGGCGTCGATCAACATGGTGTATGCGTCTTCCACTGTCGCCGGCGTCATCACAACCAGGCCGGGATAATGCGCGTAAAGTGATTCCATTGATTGGGAATGAAAGGGGCCGCTCCCTTTGGTGCCGCCACTCGGCAACCTGATTGTGATCGGGACGGATATATTGGTGCGCCAGTAATGCGTGCCGGCATTGTTGAGGATCTGGTTGAGCGCGATGCTCGAGAAATCGGCAAATTGCATTTCCACGATCGGCCGCATGCCCTCGAGCGCCGCGCCGATGGCCGTTCCCACCATGGCGTCCTCGCTGATCGGAGTGTTCAGGACCCGTCCGGGAAACTCTTTGGCCAGTCCTTTGGTCGCCTTGAATGCACCGCCGAAGGTTCCACCTACGTCCTGTCCGTAGATAAAGACGCGTTTGTCATCGCGTAGGAGTTTTGCCTGCGCTTCACGGATAGCCTCGAGATAAGTCACGCTCATGGCTTCGCCATGTTAAACCGGTGAAGCGTTGAGGGGTTAAAAAGGAAAAGCGGGTGTAAGATCCTAACTCTTTTAGTCCTTTTAAGCGTATCGGAGTTCATCCGTGCTTCGTCATTGAACTTCTTCCACATCGTCAACCAAGTCACGCGTCGAAATCGCGCACCAATCTTCTTCTTCACCGTTGGGAATTGGTTCTTTTTGAGCAATGGTGAAGGCTTCGTCCACCTGATGGGCGGCGTCTTCCCGCCAGGCTTTTAGTGTGGCGGAATCAACGAGTTCGCGCTCTTTGATGAATTGTTCGGTGCGTTGCAGGCAATCACAAGCGAATGGCTCGCCGTAAATTTCCTTTGGAACATAACTGAAATCGTCGTGTTCTCCGTGGCCGGCCAAACGCAGGATGGATGCGACGACCAGCTGCGGCGGCCGGCCAGCCCGGGCGCGTTTCACCGCCGTGCCGACGATGTCGAGACACTGCGCGAGATCGGTTCCGTCCAATTCGTAACCTTCAAAGCCGTAACCGCGGGCGCGATCGACGAGGCTGTCGCAGGCAAACTCGCGATCGTTTGGCGTGGAATAAGCATAATGATTGTTGGTTGCGACCACGACCAGCGGGACATGCTCGACCGCGGCGATGTTCAGCCCTTCATGACTTGCGCCGGTTTGCATTCCACCTTCCCCAATTGTCGTTAGGCCAACGAAGTTTTTCTCGCCCCGGCCACGCTTCGCCATGAGCGATCCGACGAGCACGGAAATCATGGCGCCGAGATGGCTGATCATGGCCAGTTGTCCGTCCCGTGGTCTACCGCGATGAATGTTGCCATCGCGGCCCCGCATCGGTCCGGTGCGAGTCCCAATGTAGGTGCGTGCGACATCTGCCAGCGGTTCGCCGAAGGCCGAGCGTCCAGCCTGATCGCGGATCAGCGGGGCAAAGACGTCGCCCTTTTGCAAAGAAATACCGCAGGCTACGCTGACGGCTTCCTGGCCTTTGCCGACGTAAACGCCGCCGGTAATGCGGCCCCCACGGTACATGCTGGCAAGTTTTTCCTCAAACGTGCGAGCCAAAAGCATCCAGCGAAACGCCTCGAGGTATTTCTCGTGAACTGGCGCTTCAGTTGGGGCTTTCTTCTTCTTGGGTCGCGCCGTCTGCAGCATCGAACGATTGTAGCCAACATCAGCGTTCCTGCGCAAAAAATTTTCGTGTCCGGTCCGGCGCCCGAAGCTGACCTGGGGAGCGCAGGTGCTTGGTAGCGCACGCGTC
>DATELT010000227.1:0-3827 GCA_035276245.1 Chthoniobacterales bacterium | reverse complement strand
CAAAGCGAAACTTGTTAGCGATATTTTGAAGAATGATTTAAGGGGTATGAACCGGAAAGTCTTTCTCGTAACAACAACGATTGTCGCGGCGTCCATATGCAGCCAACTAGTGCGGGCTGCGCAGGAGGATTTCGCTGACATCCAAGCGCAAATTACCAAGCAGCATGATGAGTCAGTGAAGCGGCTGCAGGATTGGATCGGTCAGGTGTCGATCGCGGCGGAGAATCGCGGTTACCCCGAAGGCGCCGACTACATGATCAAATTGTTGCAGGAAGCGGGGTTTGATCAGGCAAAACAGGTGCCGACCGAGGGTAAGCCCGGCGTTTTCGCTACCCTCGATGCCGGTGCTCCGAAAACCGTCGGCATCTATTTCATGTACGACGTCAAACAGTTCGATCCGGCGGAATGGACTTCTTCACCAACCGATGCGGCGCTCGTCGATAAGCCAGATTTCGGAAAAGTGATTGTCGGCCGCGGTGCGGTTAATCAGAAAGGGCCGGAGTCAGCTTTCCTGGCGGCGTTGCACGCAATTCGTGCCGCAGGAAAAAAATTGCCGGTGAATCTTGCGTTTGTGGCAGAAGGCGAAGAAGAAATCGGTTCGCCCCATTTTCCCCAAATCGTGCATCAGCCGGAAGTGCAGGCGGCGCTGGCCAAATGCGAGGGTGTTTTCATTCCGTCGGCGGAACAGGATCCCGACGGGACAGTGACGTTAACCCTGGGCGCGAAGGGTGTGATCGAGGTTGAGCTGACTTCCAGTGGCGAAAAGTGGGGGCGTGGTCCGAAGAAAGATGTTCATTCGTCGAATAAGGCGCGCCTCGACAGTCCGGCTTGGCATTTAGTAGAGGCGTTGCACACGCTTGTCTCGGCGGACGGGAACGAACCGGCGATTGATAATTACACGGCGAAGCTACGGCCGATGAGCGCCGAAGAAAAAGCGATGGTCGAGAAAGCGGCCAAGCGCCTCAGCGAGGCACAGGCGAAGAAGCTTCTGAGCGTCGAGCATTGGGTGCACGATGTGAATTGGCAGAAAGCGCTCGAACTTTGGCAATCTCGACCAACGGTGAACATCGAAGGTTTGGTTGGAGGTTATACCGGCCCCGGCGGCAAAACAATTTTGCCGCACAAGGCGGTGGCGAAATTGGATTTTCGATTGGTCCCGAACATGACCGCGGCGGATGCGATCGCAGCGTTGAAAGCCCATCTGGCGAAGCACGGCTTCGGGGACATTGATGTGAATATGACTGGCGGCTACGACCCAAATAGCACTTCGTTGGATAGTGGTCTGATCAAATCGCAAATCGCGGTTCTGAAAAATTCCGGGATCGATCCGATCATTTTGCCGCGCAGCGCCGGTTCGTGGCCGGGTTATGTCTTTACCAGCGCGCCATTGAACAAACCCGCCGGGCATTTCGGTCTTGGTCACGGTAGCGGCGCGCACGCGCCAGATGAATATTTTGTCATTGAATCGGCCAATCCGAAGATTCAAGGCATCGACGGTGCCACTATGTCGTTCGTCCAGTATCTGTACGAACTGGCGAAGTGAGTCCGAGCCGGACTGGCGGATGTCTGAAGCCAGATCGTCGCTTCTTTCGCCAGCATCACGCGTGTCATCCCGAGCAACGTCGAGGGATCACGGTGTGCTACCTTAAAGCTGTCGTAACGGGATCCCTTGCTGGCGCTCGGGATGACAAACATCGAGGGCTTGCGTGACAGGATTTCTTCCGGTGATACCGTGCGCGGGAAATGGACGCCCCAGCCGATTGGGCAGCATTAAGCGACGAGCAGCTTCTCGAATGTCGCATCTCCAAGCTCGGGTTGCGCCTTGAGGCCACCCCACTTGAACCTCTGATCAAACAACTTTACGACGAGCTTTCGGCGAAAGAACTTGTATTTCACCCGCCGTGTCACATTGGCGATGAATGGTTTGTGCCAGTTGGTATCCCGGCGATCTTCGTGCCCTTTTTCCTCGTCCACGATCGGCTGCGCTCGTTGGAACAGAAAATGATGCTCGAAGTCGAGGGTGAAACGCCCGAGTACTTCATGAAATTGATCCGGCACGAGACGGCACACGCTTACAGCTACGCCTACCATCTTCCGCGCAACAAAAGGTGGGAGCAGGTTTTTGGGCAAACTTCCGACGAAGAAACACCGGATTTTTATCGGCCGCGGCCATTTAGTCGCAGTTACGTGGTGCATCTGGACGATTGGTATGCACAGAGTCATCCCGACGAAGATTTTGCCGAAACTTTCGCGGTCTGGCTCACGCCGGACCTCGATTGGCGGAAGCGTTACGAGGGCCGGAAGGCGCTGCAAAAACTCGAGTACATCGATGAGTTGATGCGAGGCTTGGCGGGAAAGCCTCCGTTGCATACGCCGAAATACCGCGTTGCTGAGTACAATTGTCTCAATCTCAAGCTTAAGACCTATTATGCACGCAAACAGAAACTTTATGAAGACATCTATCCCGGTTTCTACGACGCCGATCTGCGCCAGCTTTTCACCGCGCCTGCCGGCATAAAAGCCAGCTCTTACCTGCGGTTGAGGCGTCGCCGATTGCTGAATGCGGTCTGTCAGTGGACTAACGAGAAAAAGTACCGGGTCAATGAACTTCTAACGCGGCTGATCGAACGCTGCGATCAGCTTGGGCTTCGCGTGCATAACGACGATCCGCAGCAGGATTTTCGTATTTCTGCTTACATTACTACTCTGGTGATGAATTATCTTTTCACCGGGAAGTTTAAGCGCACGAAATAGCGTGAAAAAGAAACTCAAAGTGCTCGCTCTTTTCGACGCCATCCGGCCCACCAAGATCGACCAGGATTTGAGCAAGGAAATGAAGACGGAGGATTGGAAAACCGAGGCCAACGTCCTGAACGCTCTGCGCACGCTCGGTCATACTGAAGAACATCTCGCCATTTTCGATGATCTCGATCTGCTGCGGCAGAAGCTAACAACCTTCCAACCTGACGTGATTTTTAACCTGGCCGATCAGTTCAAGAATAATCGCGGCTTCGATCAGAACATCGTTTCCTTTCTTGAAATGCAGGGCGTGCCATTTACCGGTTGCAGCGCGACCGGTCTTGTTCTCTGCAAACACAAGGGCATCTCAAAGAAAATTCTGCATTACCATCGAATCCATGTGCCGAATTTCGTGGTCATTCCCCGGGGCCAACGCATTGCCCGGCCCAAGCAGCTCAATTTCCCGATTTTGGTCAAACCTGTGAAAGAGGAAGCTTCCTACGGGATTTCGCAGGCGTCGTTTGTCGAGACGGACGAGCAGTTCCGCGAACGAGCGGCATTTATTCATGAGAGCCATGACGCCGATGTGATTGCCGAGGAATACATCGAGGGCCGCGAACTGTATGTTGGATTAATGGGCAATTCGCGGCTGAAGGTTTTTCCAATTCGCGAGCTGGTCTTCCGGGAAGTGCCACCCGATGAACCCAAGATTGCGACTTATCGCGCGAAATGGGACGAGGAATATCGCAAACGTTGGGGTTTGCAGAACAAATTTGCCGAAGGACTCGAGCCAGCGCTGATTTCGCGGATCGAAGGAACATGCAGGCGCATTTACCGGTTGCTCACGATCGACGGCTACGCGCGGATTGATCTGCGGTTAACGCCGAAAAACGAGATCTATTTTATCGAAGCGAATCCAAATCCAATTCTGGCCGAAGACGAGGATTTCGCCCAAGCTGCGGATAAGGCGGGCCTGCCCTATCCACGGTTGATTGATTGCATTATCCGGCAGGGGATGAATACGCTGCGGGACTGAGGTTCGCACCGAGTCCACAAAGGGCACTAGGTAAAATCTGGAGTCCGGCTAG
>DATELT010000226.1:0-14772 GCA_035276245.1 Chthoniobacterales bacterium | reverse complement strand
TCTGACCAATATGGGCCTTGGCGACAAGGCCGCCGCGCTCTCCTCCGTCGAGAAGTGGAAGGCAGCGGTCCCGATCGAGAAAGACGCGATGGATGGTCCGACTCCAATTGAGATTCTTGCCCGCGTATCCGCGCAAATGGGCGAACCCGACCATGCCATAGCCGATTTACAGAAAATCCTCTCAATTCCTTATGAAGGGCTGTTAGCCGGAGGTAATGTCGTGCTCACTCCCGCGCTGCTCCGGCTCGATCCAATGTTCGATCCGCTGCGGAATGATCCGCGCTTTCAAAAACTCGCTGAGTCACCAACATCGCAACCTAAATAGAATTGTAGTTGGTGCCAAAAAGTGCGCGATTACTACACTCGCTTTACTACAGTCTTCTCCTTCGCCCTCGTAAAGAGGCCAATGATGCTCACCGTGTCAAGGTAGTGCTCTACCACTGAGCTAACCGCGCGGATTTCCACGGAATCAGTGATCCGCCTTGGTCCTGTTGGCCGGACTCCGGCGCCACAGGTAAGTGAATCAGTGATTGATAGCGAGTCAAGATCGACGCTACGGATTGCGTTCGACTGGATAAATCGATTATTCTGGCTCGAGCTTGTGAGAACCTCGCCCGTCGCCATTGTCTTTTTTGTCATCGCCGCTTTTCTCGGCGCGCTCGGGCAGTTCTATTACAAATCTGGCGCGGAAAAGACGGGTAACACGCTCGCGAGTTACATTCTCAACGCTCGCCTTTTGGCAGGCGTAGTTTGCTACATTGCGGTAATGATGCTTTTCGTGGCGGCGTTTAAACGCGGTGGTGCCCTCACGGTTCTCTATCCGATTTATGCCAGCACTTTCATATTTGCCGCGATCATCGCCTGGTTCGCCTACGGCACGTCAATCCGCCCCGTGCACCTCGCGGGCTTTGCCTTGTTGATAGCGGGAATGTACCTGCTGGGACGTTGATGGACTCTTATCGAATCGGGGATCGTCGCCCGCTGGCATCACGTAATTGGAAAATATCAGAGAAGATCGCGCGCTGGCTGGCCCGGCACAGGGCAACCCCAAATGCCATTTCCGTTGCGGGGATGATTTGTGGGATTCTTGCCGGAATCATGTTCGTTCTAACCGCCGGTACCGCTTATCCGTGGTTTTTTTGGATCTTCGGTGCCGTCTTTGTTCAGCTGCGACTAGGGGCAAACCTTTACGACGGCATGGTCGCGGAATTACGTCAGGTAGCATCGCCAGTAGGCGAATTATTCAACGAGGTTCCGGATCGAGTGAGTGATGCCGCAACCCTGATCGGCTTTGGTTACGCAGCCGGGTCCAATCCATTGCTTGGTTTTGTTGCCACCATCTTCGCCATCTTTCTCGCGTATCTCCGCGCGCAAGGCAAAGTCGCCGGCGCGCATCAGGAATTTTGCGGACCGATGGCGAAACAACAACGAATGGCGACAGTCACCATTGCCGCTCTTGTCTGTGCAATTGTCCCGAGCGCGAGTGACTGGCAGATCCCAATGTTCGCTCTGTGGCTGATTATCGCAGGTTGCGTCATCACCATTGTCCGCCGCTTACAGCGCATTGCTGCGACTCTGCGTTGCCGTTGAGATGAACCCCGTCTCACGCGAGAGACTCTTCGGATTCCGGCATGCCTTCGATTCACCAGTGACACTCTGGATAACGATTGCCGTGATCGCAGCGCTCTTCCTAGCGGCACTCATCACCTGGCTGCTGCATGCAGCCGGACGCACCAGCGACAAATTACATGACGAACTGGTGAAGCGCATCGTTTCCTGGGCGGTCATGACGCCGTTGTTGCTCGGTCCGGTTCTGCTCGGAGCAGCCTGGACCATTCTGGCGGTCGCGATCTTGAGCATTCTTTGCTATCGCGAATTCGCCCGCGCCACCGGATTTTTCCGGCACCGGTCACTCAGCATTGTGGTGGTGCTTGGTATTATTACGACCACGTTCGCCATTGCCGATCATTGGTATGGACTTTTTGTCGCAATCCCGCCGCTGACTATTGTGCTGCTGGCGATGGTGGCGATTCTACGCGACGAGCCACACGGTTACACTCAGCGGGTCGGTCTCGGCGTGATTAGTTTTTTATTATTCGGCCATTGCCTCGGTCATCTCGGTTACATAGCCAATGATGCCGAATTTCGGCCGATCGTGATGCTGATCATTCTGACGGTCGAATTGAACGATGTCTTTGCCTACATCGCCGGCAAAACTTTTGGGCACCGCAAGATCACGCCACACACCAGCCCGAACAAAACACTCGGGGGCGCTCTTGGCGCGCTCGTTCTGACGACCACGCTCGTGTCGATCGTCGGCCACTTTGTTTTCGCCGGTTCGAGCGTCGATACGCCGGTAAAATTGATTGGGCTGGGATTAATTGTCAGTGTTGCGGGACAATTTGGCGATCTGATGGTCTCGTCGATCAAACGCGATATCGGGATCAAGGACATGGGAGTCACAATTCCCGGTCATGGTGGATTGCTCGATCGGTTCGATAGTATGCTACTGGTCGCGCCCGCGGTGTTTTATTACATCGAATTTTTCCGTGAGTTTGGGATGGATCAACCGATGCGAATTTTTACCGGCGGCGGTTAAGAAATGGAACAGTGGCGCTTCGAACCCGCGCATGATTTCGGATTAAGCGCCGAACAGCGGCGGCTAAGTTTGCGCCGCGAGGTGGGTCTAGAAAGCGCGATTTCGTGTTTTCTCTGGCGATCGATTACGCGTTTTTACCTTGCCATCGCACATCGCTTAAGAATCCACGGCCGCGAAAATCTACCAGCGCACGCTCCATTCATTCTGGTGGCGAATCATGCGAGTCATCTCGATGCCATTATCCTCGGCGGAATTCTGCCATTGCGATTTGTCGGCGCCGTCTTTCCGATTGCAGCTGGCGACACATTTTTTACCAAACGGGCTTCCTCGATTTTCGCGACCACATTTATGAACGCGCTCCCGATCTGGCGAAAAAATTGCGGCGCGCATTCCCTGGAAGATCTGCGGGAGCGATTGCTGCAAGGCGCGTGCATTTACATTTTATTTCCGGAAGGAACTCGCACTCGCACGGGCGAAATGGCACCGTTCAAGCCAGGGCTTGGGCGGCTGGTCGCAGGAACGAACATCCCGATCGTGCCTTGTTACATCAAGGGAACGTTTGCGGCTTTGCCGGCAACGGGGGTGGTACCGCGCTGGGAGAAAATTTCGGCGCGTGTGGGAAAGCCATTGTCATTTGCGGAGACGACGAATGATCGAGCTGGTTGGGAATCGATTGCAGTAGCGACAGAAAACGCGGTCCGAAGCTTAATGACTTAGATGCCCAAAGTTGCCGAGACGACGCGCTATGGTTCGGTTCTGGTGAGCGCACCAACTCGCGCGCTCATTGCTCTGCGCAGGGAAAGTTTGCGATGGCGAGGGCGCGCGCGCTCCTCAGAAAGATCAATCTGCCCCAGCGCGTACCGAACTAAGCGGCCAATTTGATCGCATCTTTGTGGCCGAGGATTTTCACGGTTTGTTGAAGCTGTTCGGTTTTGAGCGGCTTCTTCAAGACCGTGATCGGACCTTTAGCCAGGATGCGATCGAGCATTTCGCTGTCGGGATAACCTGTGATAATGATGATAGGACAATCTGGTTGCTCCCGCTTCACGAAATCGTAAACGTCATCAGCCGGGCCATCGGGCAATTTCAAATCGAGGAAGACAAGATCGAATCGCTGTTTCTCGAGCGCGGCGATCGCTTCCTTGACCGTCCCCACGACAACGCGACTAAAGCCAATCTTCTTGAGGAAGAGCTTGAATAGATTTTGCAAGCTCTCGTCATCGTCGACAACGAGGACAGTCGGTTGGCCCGACTTCTCTTCTTTGAGGATGTCTTTATCGAGTGCGTTCTTTTTGATTCGCCAACGACCACCGATTTGAATGGCAGGCAGCTGTCCGCGCTGCACTAAGTAGTAAACCGTCGGAAGCGGAATTCGGAGGTATTTGGCGGTTTCCTTAACGGTAAGCAGGTTATGCATGGCAAGGTTTGATCACCTTGCGCCTGCTCACGCAAGATTTATTCACGATTTTATGATTATAAACACTAGAATCAAATGTCAAACCTTCTTTTTCCAGAAGTACCAAATTCTCGCGCCTCAGGTCGCAACATTGAGCGACCGTGGAAATGCAGCGTCTTCCCGCTCGAGGGAGGAGGATTCCGGTGAAGGGTGCCGGAGACCGGGCCCGCTTTCGCCGCTGGACAAGCGAAATGCCGCGGTGAACTATTCGCATTCGCGATGAGCGTTCTTTTTTTCAAGCGCTTCCTGAAACGGCCCCTGCAAATCGCCTCGATTGTGCCCAGCTCGCAGGCGTTGGTCGAGCGAGTAGCCAGCAAAATTGATTTCGATCGCGCTCGCGTCATCGCTGAGTACGGTCCCGGTGAAGGCGTGCATTCGCGCGCGCTGGCACAACGGATGCGGCCGGACGCGCAATTATTATTGTTTGAACTCGATTCCGCGCTTTCGCGCGATCTGACCCGTCAGTTCGCCGGGGACGCGCGAGTATGTGTGATCAATGCCAACGCCGCGACCATTCGCTCAGAACTGGCGAAACGTGGTATTCCCCACTGCGACTACATCATCTCCGGAATTCCATTCAGTATTCTTGAGATTGAAAAAAAACGTAATCTGTTACGCGAAACTCATGACGCCCTCGCCCCCGGCGGCGCCTTCATTATTTATCAGGTGACAAACGAACTGCGCCAACACGCGATCGATTTCGCACCCGAGTCCGAGTCCGAATATTTCCTGCAAAATATTCCGCCGATGTTTATCACCGTTTTCCGCAAAGGCGGACTGGACGGAAACGGCGCGATGGATCCGGCTGGTTCGGCATTTTCCTCTAACTACACGCGGTGAAGAGCACCGAGTCGCGTATGGAAAAAGATTCGATGGGCGAAATGTCCGTGCCCAAGGATGCGCTCCATGGCGCATCTACCCAGCGCGCGGTCTTAAATTTTCCCATTAGCGGGTACCGGTTTAGCCGGCCTTTCATTCGCGCGCTCGGATTGATTAAATGGGGCGCGGCCCAAGCCAACCACGATCTCGGGTTACTCGATGCCCATCGCTCCGCCCTCATCGTGCAGGCCGCGGAGGAGGTAACTGAGGGCAAACTCGATGATCATTTCCCGCTCGATATTTTCCAAACTGGCTCGGGCACAAGCACGAACACGAACGCGAATGAGGTGATCGCAAACCGTTGTGCCCAGCTTGCCGGCAAGCCGATTGGTTCGCGCGAATTGGTCCATCCGAACGATCACGTCAACATGGGCCAATCGAGTAACGATGTGATTCCCTCGGCGATCCACGTGAGTGCGGCAGAACAGTTGAAAGATTGTCTGCTGCCGGCGCTGGACAAATTATTCAAGGCCCTTTCGAGCAAGGCGAAAGAGTTCAATCACATTATCAAGATTGGACGAACGCATTTAATGGATGCAACACCGGTGCGCTTGGGTCAGGAATTTGGCGGGTACGCCCAGCAGGTGGCATATGCGAAGGCACGCGCTGAAAAAGCGATTGAGGTTTTGCGCGAGCTTGCTCTTGGCGGCACCGCGGTGGGCACGGGCTTGAATCGGCATCCTGATTTTCCGGCAAAGGTGATGCGGCATCTGCATCAGCGCACTGCGATCGAATTTTTCGAAGCGCGCGATCATTTCGAAGCGCAAGGGGCAAAGGACGCGGTCGTGGAAGCAAGCGGTCAGTTAAAAACAATCGCGACCAGTTTGTTCAAAGTCGCGAATGACATTCGCTGGCTCGGAAGCGGCCCGCGTTGCGGCATCGGCGAGATTCAATTGCCGGCGACGCAACCGGGCAGTTCGATCATGCCCGGGAAGGTGAACCCGGTCCTGTGTGAATCTATGATGATGGTTTGCTCGCAGGTTTTTGGAAACGACGCAGCCATCACCTGGGCGGGAGCCAACGGAAATTTCGAGCTCAATGTGATGATGCCGGTGATGGCGCACAACATTCTGGAATCGATCCGGCTGCTTGGAAATGTGGCCGACGCATTTACCGAAAAATGCGTGATCGGGATCGAGGCAAACGAAGAAAGATGTCGCGAACTGGTGGAACTATCCATGGCGATGGTGACGAGCCTGGCACCGAAGATTGGATACGATCGAGCGGCGGAGATCGCGAAGGAAAGTGCGCGAACTGGCAAAACGGTACGGGAACTTTGCCGGGAGAAAAAGGTTTTGCCGGAGAAAGAGCTGATCGCGGCTCTCGACCCAGTGGGAATGACCGAGCCGGACGGGACTGGATCAGCTGGCAGCTAGAGAAATGCGCACAAAGTACAACTGGGTCAGTTTGCTGATTAGCCTGTTGTCGATGTCTCTTCTGGCGGCAGAAAAAAACCCGATCGACATTTCTGCGGTCGTCTCAAAAACCGAAGCCGAAAAGATTCTTGGCGAACCGGTCCGAAATCCCACCCCGTTGAACGTGAATGGAAAAGATGGCTACTACTCGAAGTGCAATTATTACAGCACAAAATCTGCGCGTTCGCTTCTGTTGCGCGTCCGCCAGGCGAGCGAAGGTAGCGTCGATCCGCAGGCCGAGTTCAATCAGGTAACGGGTAACGGCGCCAAATTCCAGACGATTGACGGCCTGGGCGAGAGAGCCGCGATGTTAAACGGCGTTCCGGAGAACGGGTTACCCCCGAACGTGCTTATGCTTTATGTGGTGAAAGGAAAATCATTCGTCACCATCGGCCTCAGCGGAATGGGAGATGAAGAAACAGCGCTAACGAGAGCAAAACAGGTCGCAGAGAAGGTTCTGGCGCAACTCTAAAGCAAGTTGCGGCGTTTTCGCCACAACCGCAGGCGCTGTTTCCCCACTGTCTTTAGCTGCTACGGCGTGGTTGTGTCCGACGCTCGCGGGTTTTACCATTTTGGCGTCATGGTAGCGAATGTTCATGGTCCCCAGTTTTCCGGCGGGGCCAACATCGCGATCAAATGCCCCGCCCATACTTACGAACAAACGGTGGCGTTCTATCGGGACATCCTGGCATTGCCCCTGATCGAAGAGGAGGCGGATGGTTGCATCTTTCAATTCGGACCGAACCGGCTCTGGGTCGACCTGGTGCCAAACTTGAGTCAGCCCGACATTTGGCTGGAGTTAGAAACAAATGACACCGAAAACGCCGCCTCGTTCTTAAAAGTGAATGGAGTTCCACGCCGCGACGAAGTGGAACAATTACGCGAGGATTTCGATGGTTTCTTCATCTCCGCGCCGAATGGCATGATCCATCTCGTTATTGGACAAGAAGAGGCCTGAGAAACATCTCCTGCACCAATCGCGATTCCTGGGCAGAATCAAACGTGGCGTCCAAAGATCGTTAGGTCGCAGGGGATTTGATCAACGCACGCGATGCGGGGGAGGAAACCCCAGCGTTCGAAGCCGGCAGCGTGGAAAAGCGCGATACTGGGTTCATTGTGGCTGAAAATTAAGCCGACGAGGGAATGCATCCCCAGTTCGGGGCCGAGCGCAATCGCTTGCTGCAATAGTTTTCGGCCAACACCTCGGCGCCGGAATTTTTCATTGACGTAAACGCTGACTTCAACGGTGCCGCGATAGGCGCAGCGCGGGAGAAATTCCCGGAAGCTAAGCCAACCGGCAATGGCGCCGTCCACTTCTGCTACCCAGATCGGGTATTGCGCCGGGGAATGGGCACGGAACCATTCGCGGCGCTCCTCGATTGTGACCGGTTCCAGTTGCGCCGTAGATATGCGGGTGGCTATGACAGCATTATAAATTTCGACAATCGCGGGAAGGTCCGATTCGACTGCGTCGCGGAGAACGATGTCTTCTGTGGCGGCAGTCTGCGACCGCCGATCCCGGAATGCGACCCTCATAGAGCGCCGCTACACCGCCCTGAATAGAGCGCTTTCAAACGTCGGCTGAAAATCGTCGCGTGAGGTTTCACCGATATGAAGTCGTGGACTGATGACGTTTTGCAGCGCGCAATATATTTCCAGATCGGCGCGGCCATTCCGCTCCAGTTGTGCGCGGACCGCGCCCGCAGCGAGTTCAGGGGTATTGCAATCGCGGGAGAGATGGCCGAGCACGACACGTTCAATTTTTCCAGGCAACAATTGCTCGAGGACGCCAGCCGCGGCGGCATTGGAAAGGTGGCCGTGTCGCGACATAATCCGCTGCTTGACCGGCCAGGGGCGATGCGGATCGTTCTGCAAAAGTTTCTCATCATGATTCGTTTCGATAACGAGCGCATGCACCTCGCGCAGATGCTCGATCAACATTTTTGTCGGATAACCAAGATCGGTGATAAAACCCAGGCCACGATTGCCGGCATGAAACGCGTAACCGACTGGCTCTACCGCATCGTGTGGGACAGGAAAACTTTGGACCAGGATATCGCAGATGGTGAATTCGGTGCCGGTGCGAAAAATTCGCCAGTTTTTGTATTCGTTTAGACCGAAGCAGCGGATCGCTTCCGCAGTTTGCGCATTGCAATAAATGGGAATGGAAAACTTTCGGCAAAGCACTTCCAGCCCGCAGACGTGATCACCGTGTTCATGCGTTAGAAGCAGGCCGTCGAGTCGTTCGGGCGCGACGCCGCATTGTTCTAACCGAACGATGATCTGGCGCGCACTCAGTCCGCCATCGATCAAAATGCGGCAATGATTGGTAGAAACGAGGGTACTGTTCCCGGCGCTGCCGCTGCCGAGCATGGTCAAGCTGAACACGGCTGATCTTTAGCGGAACTAGATTGTAAAATCAATGGAGCGACAGGAAACACGCTCATGCCTTGGATAATCCGGTTTGTGCGCAATGAAGAATGATGCGGGCAAACGGAATCGGGATGAATAATTTTGAGTTTTCCTGCTCTTCGTAGCGCTCAATGGTCTTGCGACCGACCGTCGACCGAACGCGTTGATACATCTGAGTTTCTATCGTAATCACCCCGCCCTGGCGCTTAGCGGCAGCCTGGACCCGCATGAGATCGCTGGCTCGCATTCTGGCGTTAACGAAATTGTAAGTGCTCCAGCTCGCGGCCGCGAGTGAGGCGGCCGATTTCCACCTTCCTTTGGGATGTTCGTCAAGCAGCTGAACAGCGACGATCTTACTGGCGACGTCTGTCACCAAATAAAGACGGTTAAAGTGTCCCTCGAAGGCGCCATCGTATCCTATATAGTACATGGAGTTTTTCGGGAAACCGGCCGTTGCCATCGGAACCTTTGAGGAAATGGCGTGGGCCAGACCGAGCGCCGCGACCGCTTGTTCGGAATCCATCAAGTAATTGACGCCATTGTAGATCTTTGTGCCGGCACCGCTGAGATCGACCGCTTCGATACAATGGGGCGAGAGAAGCAACTGCAATTCTCGCATGCTGATGTCGCCGCCTTGCATTCGGGAATCGTAGCCCGGTTGGAGCGAGACTTGTAATTCCGCGGCGGGAGTTGAGGATGGCGGCGAAGCGGGCTTTGTCGGGATAATCGGCGTGGTGGCAGCACCTGCATTTGGCGGCTCGCTCGTGGAATCCTCAAAGCGAGCGGCCGCAATCGGGATTGTCTGCACCTCGCCCATGTAATTGACCCGTACAAAACTGGTGTCACTTGAGACAATCGGGAGTCTCACTCCGGCGGGTAAGGTCGTTTCGCCGTATGCGATTTTGAGTTTAACCGGCTGGGCCAATACGATGAAGGCGGCAGCAGTCGGCGAGGTGGAAGGATTGAGCTGAGCTAGGGGTGCTGCGGCAGCAAAAGGACTTCCTACCGGCCAAAACATGGCAACGATTGCGATTAAGACCTGCCTTTGGCGCGCGTTGAACCGTCGGAACACGTGTGATGTTTTACCTGACAGGCAAAATCAATGCAATGGAGTTTCGCAGTGGAAGGGCGGGCTAGACGCACATTCGCTGAGTCAGGCAAGAAGCCTAACTTCCGGTCGATCCATCAGCGCGAAGATGTGCGCTTTCTTCGCGGAATAATCGAGGGAGCGAAATTGACGGATTTCCTCCAACCTCCGCAGACCGTTAAGGGTATCGAGATAACGGGTATAGCTGGCAGCGAGTTCGCAGGTCTCCAAATAGCGCCCGCGTAAATTTTCGTGACGAAAGGCCTCGGGGCATTGCCGCTCGAAAAGATGAAAACGAAGCCAGCGGCGATCGGTCCGAGAGACGCGCTGGGTTTTGCGGAAAAAAGCGACGAATAAGAGAAGGACGAGATAGGTATCGACTTGCGCCTGCAACTCGAGATTGCGGGCAAATTCTTCCGAGGCGATCCCGCGGTGGCCGTTCTTGAACTGGAGCGCCGCATGCAACGCGTGATTCAATTCCTCAACGAAAACAATGAGGGAACGAATATTAGAATCGCTCAGTCCGCTACGCGGGTCGTGCCGCTCGAGCTGATCGATGAGCCAGCGTGAATAATAAATCCCAACGTAAAGTTGATCACCGGCGTACCGAAGAAAAGTGCGTGCGAGTTCGTTCAGTTCGCGTGCGGAAGAACCGGCCAGCCTGCTGAGCTGAAGGGAGCGGGCGCGATCAATAATGCAATCTTCCAGATTAATACCGACCTGTGCGTAGGTGCGTTCGAAGAGGCGCTGGATCTGGCTGAAAAGCGTCTCGTTCATACCAGAGTGGGTCTGTCGCCTTCATCCAGATTCAGCAAACGATCAGCCAGTTGATTGAGCGCGAGTCGGACATCGCGGAAACGATCGGCCAGTTCGGCATAGACGTCGTCAAGCTCACAGCGCCGAGCAGTAGCATGAGAAGAGAGAAGATGATAATTGCGCCGGCCAATGTTTTCGTAAAAGCCAATGTCGGGTGCACCGCGCAAACTGCGTCGCTGTGTATTCTCATGAAAGATTCCGCTGATGAAGAGCGAGTAATTGCCGACGTGCGCCCGAAGCAAAAATGCTTCGTCCATGGTCGCGCGGGAAAGCGCGATTAACATATCGGAGAGATACTGGCGTGGCGATTCGTCGTCGGCTTGCGGCCCTTGCAAGACGTGCGCACGCGAGAAACTTTCCAGGAGCGAGCCGACGTAGTCGCATAACTTGCGATCGCGGATTCCAGCGTCGCGCAAGACATAGCGCGCCAAAACATAAAAGTAGAATTGAGAGGAAATTCGCAGTTGAGTATCGTTGCAGAGAATGGCCTGGATTAAGCGGGGCGAATCCAGCACACAATCGCGGGTCTCGGAATCGGACAAAAGGTCGACCAGGGAAACGGATTCAGATTGAGAACGGGCGAGAGTGCGGACGACAAAATCGAAGTCCGCAGCGGTAAACCTCGCCCGACAATTCGCCTGAATCATCGAGAGCCTATTATGAGCACCGTCGGTGCCAAAAAGCAAGCTTAACTGGTGGTGAAAGGCACTTATTTCCCCACCTTCAAGTGCCCCAGCGCAAACGGCGGAGCCAGCAAATTTGAGGATTGACCGCGACTGATGGTTTCGGACCAGGCTTGCTTGCTGTTATCGAGGAAGAGCGCTTCGAGAACATAATCCCCCGCCGACAGCCCGGTCGTCGTAATGGTCCAATTCTCAAGATGAGTCCCTTCGCCTACCTCAGCCGCGCACAAGCCTTTGACAAAGAGCGTGCTTTTTTGATCGCACGAAAGGCGGAGAAGCATCCACGGAAATACGTCGCGCTCGCCCTGAAATTTCCAACGTAAATGAATCTCAAACAGCTGCGGAGGTGAAATGGTCTTGTTGCCGGTTTCAATCGCGACGAGCTGGGTAGCACCGATAGCGAAGACTGGTGGCTCATCGCTAAAGGATTCCTTGCTGGTCAAACTCGTCGTCGCACCTTCGGTATTCCGCAGGAGCGTGAGTTCATCCTGCGACTCTGCCGTCCAAGTGGTGCGCTTGAGGAAGTCATGGAGCAACCGATCACTCGACGGGACGATCCGTCCATCGACTGTTTTCATTGTCGGATGATAGAAACCAGCACTTGGATCGAATGTGGCCGAGTCCCGATAATCAATCAGCACAAAATCGGTTGGCGGTGGCGGCTCGTACAATGACCGGCTCAGGGTTTTGAGCCCCTTCAAGATGTAATGCAGCGAGTACAATTTTTCCCGCATCGCGAGATGCGAGAGATACGGGAGCGGCGCGACCACGCTGCTGGTCGGTGGGATTTGCGCAATGAATGCGTTCTTGCGTGCGCGCTCCGGTCCACCTTCGAACCAATCGGCGTTTATGGAAACGATGCCGGAGACAAGGCCGAGCCAAAATTGTGCAACCACACAAGCGATAATTATAAGCCAGGGAACAATGTGTGGCAGCAAAGAGGGAAGTTTCCAACGATCGAAAGCCGCAATCACTTCAACCGATGCAATCCAAAGGAGTGGGAGGAGTGGTGCGCCGTAATGAAGGTGAATCATCCATTCCGAAGACCGCCAGGACAGGAGATGCTGCAGCAGGATTGGCGTGGCGATCAGAATCCAGCGTGGCCTCAACAGCGGCAAACAAAGGAACGGAAAGAGGAGACCCCAAACAAGATTTCCGTGAGTAAGGGATTCTAGAAGCGCCTGTCCGATCAGGTGCGGCCGAACGAACGCGTTAAGCAAAATATTTCCAGCCGACGTTCCGAGCCGATCGTACAAGCCAAGGTAATCGATGTTGCCGGAGTTAAGGGCCGGCGTGATGACGCGGATGCAAATCACAAACCAGATAATGGCGACGCTCATCGGCCACACATACCAGCGGCATCGTTCAGCAAATGTGCGATCGCGTTCCAAAACACAGAAGGTTGCGCAGTAGACCGCCAGAAGCGGCGCCATGTTTTCTTTGCACGCCAGAACCGCAACGAACCAGAGCCAGTGTCGCCCTAGCGACTTCGTCATCCGGGCCTGAAGCATCAACAGAAGGAAAGGCGCGGTTAGAGCTTCGGGATGGAACTCGTGCAGCGCGATGAAACCTGCTGCGGGTGCGAGAAGAATGGCAATGCCCAGCAGACATGCTCGTTTGTCATCAAGCCCGAGCCGTCTTGCGATGCTGTAACCAACGGGCGCCATGCTGGCCAGAGCAGCGTTCTGCACCACCACAAAAACCATGGGATGACGGAAAATGGCGAGGAGCGGGGCAAAGAGAAAAACGATCGGCTCGACGTGGTTGCCGAGAAGGGGAACATTTTCGACCGAGACATCGAAACGTCCGTGAATCAATTGCCAAATCGCCTGAACATAATAGGCGAGATCGAAGCTTCGATACTGGAAATCCGACCAGCGCGCGTAGGAAGTCCAGGTCCAGACAAGGAAGAAAATGACGGCGACGATTATGTTAACAACGTTGCCCGATGTTCGCTCGTTACTCTTGATCATTTCTGGCTGGGCCACCGCATTGACCCGCATCTTCACGGCTCCGGTGAACAGCTCAACTGTTTCCCCAAGCAATCAACGAAATTGGCGGAAGGGGTGGGATTCGAACCCACGGTGGGTTGCCCCACGCTCGATTTCGAGTCGAGTGCCTTAAACCGGACTCAGCCACCCTTCCTGAACAGAAAGTAAACGCCCAACACTCAACGCCCAACGTCCAACATCCAACACGCAAAGCAACGGGTCATTTTGAAGCTCGGAACTGGGTTTTGAGCGAAGCCGATCAACGGCCGGATGGGGTGCGAAGTCAGGGCAAATGCGAGAATTTTGCGGCAGCCAAAAAATGTTACAAATAAAAGCTTGAGCATGGGTGGATTTCTACCGCATGTTGTAGGTCCACACGGTAGCTGCCGCAATAACTTGTTGTTCGCTGTTGTTCACAGGTAATTGCCTTGGCTGTTCACCGCTGTTCGCATGTATTCGCAATCTTAATCTGATCGACGTACCTATGATTCAATTGAAAGCGGGGATTCCAGGATCGCAATTCAACAAGGGAAATAAGCCACATACTCGTTCACGCATGCGTCGCACGGGCGGAAAGGGGCGTACCGGTCTGCGTTTCAAACGCGTATTTAGTGATGCCAAATGCGCGCCGTTCGACGAGGTGGAATGGGAGCGCCGCACTGCCCAAATCACCGATGATAGCGGCAAGATTATTTTCCAACAGGAGAACATCGAAGTGCCAGCAGGTTGGAGCGAACTGGCCACGAAAATTGCCGTCTCCAAATATTTCTACGGCGATATCGCGAATGGGACGGATCCCACAAAAGGCGGGCGCGAGACTTCGGTGCGGCAACTGATTCACCGAGTCACACGCACCATCGCAGACTGGGGATTGCTCGATGGCTATTTCGCCAATGCGCAAACGGCAGATCTTTTCTATGATGAGCTCACCTGGCTTTGCCTCAACCAATACGGAGCGTTCAATTCGCCGGTTTGGTTCAACGTTGGGCTCTATCAGCAATATGGCATCGGCGCCGGCGCGGGCGAAGGCAATTACTTTTACAATCGCGAAACAGGCAAAGCCGATCGCGCCGCCACTCAATATGAATATCCGCAGGGCAGTGCCTGTTTCATCCAGTCAGTGGATGACACGATGGAAGACATCATGCGCTTGGCTACGAGCGAGGCGATGTTATTTAAGTACGGGAGCGGCACCGGCAGCGACCTCTCCAGTTTGCGCAGCACGCGCGAGAAATTAAGCGGCGGCGGCAAACCAAGTGGACCGCTCTCGTTCCTGAAAGTCTACGATCAGGTCGCCAATGTGGTGAAGAGCGGCGGTAAAACCCGGCGCGCGGCCAAGATGAATACGCTGAAGGATTGGCACCCCGATATCGAGGAATTCATCGACGCCAAACAAAAAGAAGAGAAAAAGGCCTGGGCTCTGATCGAGCAGGG
>DATELT010000225.1:0-4252 GCA_035276245.1 Chthoniobacterales bacterium | reverse complement strand
CCCCGATTGAAGGCAGGGCAAATCGATCTCACGAAAGGCAGTATCGATTTCGATTTTGTCGACATTACAAATCTCCGTGCGCCCGACGCGCCTCATGTCCGCGGTCTGGAGATGCGTCTGATCGATCCAAACAATCTGAGGATAACTTTTCTGTTTCAGAGCGGTGACAAGGAAAGTCGGGAGAACATCGTTTTGAAGAGAGTTGAAACAAAACCTTCCTAATACTTCACCATAAAGCTCTAACATGATCCGACTACATAACCTCGAACGCTCTTATCCGCTCGGTCGCGGGCAATTATTTTATGTCTTACGCGACATCGATCTCGACATCGCTGAAGGCGATTTTGTTTCCATAATGGGCCCCTCCGGCGCGGGCAAATCCACCCTCCTGCACATCCTCGGCATGCACGATCACGGATGGACAGGCGAATATTTTTTTGACGAGACCGCGGTGCATCATTTGAAAGCGAAGGAGCGCGCCACTTTGCGGAACGAACAGATCGGGTTCGTCTTTCAACAATATCACCTGCTCGACGATTTAACGGTTTACGAAAATCTCGATATACCGCTCTCCTATCGCCATTATAGCAAAAGCGAACGCGCTGCGTTGGTGGCTGACGCGCTGGACCGTTTTCAAATCGTTGGCAAGAAAGATCTGTATCCGCGCCAGCTTTCCGGCGGCCAGCAACAACTGGTCGGGGTAGCCCGTGCCATTATTGCCGAGCCGAAACTTCTCCTCGCCGACGAACCGACGGGAAACCTGCATTCCAGCCAGGGCGAAGAAATCATGGAGCTATTTCGCAGGCTAAATGAAGAAGGAATGACCATCGTGCAGGTCACGCACTCGGAAAAGAACGCGTCCTACGGAAAACGCATCGTGCAACTGCGTGATGGCTGGATCGTATGACGGCGGATCTAAAATACGCTTTCCGAATGCTGGTAAAAGCCCCGGCATTCGCCAGCGTTGCAATTCTAACCCTTGCTCTTGGGATCGGTGCTAATACCGCAATTTTTAGCCTGATTCACGAGCTTTTCCTCCGCGGGCTCCCGTTCAAGGACTCTTCGCGCATCGTGCACATTTACGGCGAAGCAAAAGAGCGCGACCTGAAGCAACTGCCTTTTTCAGTGCCAAAGTTCTGGCATTACCGTGACGGACAAACGGTCTTCTCGAGTATAGCCGCTGATTGGGGCAATGGTTACATTTTGACCGGACTCGGCGACCCCGTTCAGGTGTTGGGCGAGAACGTCACCGCAAATTATTTTGATCTGCTGGGCATTCGTCCGATTCTTGGCCGCAACTTTCTTCCACAAGAAGAAATGCGGGATGATGTCGCACTAATTACAGAAAACTTCTGGCGCAAACGACTCAGCTCAGATCCTGGTGTGCTCGGCCGGAGTATCGCCCTCAACGGCGTCGCCACCACGATCGTTGGCGTCTTGCCCAATCTGCCGATTTCGTGGTTTGGTCGTGACACAGAAGTATTCACGGTCAAGCCCTTCGAAAACTCGAACGCGACGAAAGAGCGCATGATGCTCGGCTACAGCTTCATGCGCTGTATCGGGCGCCTGAAGACCGGCGTTACGATGCAACAAGCGCAGTCGACGATGCCTGCCTTGGAGCAAAGCTATCGCACGCAACATCCCGAGACAGCGGATTGCACCTGGACGTCGGTGCTGGTCAGCGCACCCGAAGACGTGACGGGCGACTTGCGACCGGCTTTCGTTACGCTGCTTATCGCGGTCGGCGCAGTCTTGCTGATCGCATGTAGTAACGTCGCGAATTTGCTGCTCGTTCGCTTTAGCGGTCGCCGCCGCGAGATTGCGTTGCGCATGGCTTTGGGAGCCGACCGGCGTGATGTCGTTCGACTGTTCCTTCTCGAAAGTACCACCGTGAGCGTCATCGCCGGAATCATTGGGTGGTGCCTTGCGCTCTGGATCGTCGCCCTCGCACCCAAAATGGCAGGTGACAATGTCCCACTCGAGAACAGCATCAGCCTGCAGTGGCCCGTGCTCCTTTTTACATTGGCGCTTTCGCTGCTGACCGGGTTGGTCATGGGATGTTATCCAGCGTGGCAAAGCTCTCGAGCTGATCTCATTGAGGGATTGAAAGAGAGCATCCGCGCCGTCAGCGGAAGTCGCGGCCAACATCGACTTCGTCGGGGACTCGTTGCTGCCCAAGTTGCTCTCTCGATGGTGTTGCTTGCCGCGGCGGCGATGCTCGCTTCGAGCTTCGTTCGCCTGAGCAATCAGGAAACGGGCTTTCGTTCGGACCATGTTTGGACTGCGGGGATTGGTCTGCCGGAAGGGAGATATCCCGACCCCGCTTCGCGTGCTCGCTTTGCCCAGCGCCTGGTCGATGAAGTGCAGGTATCTCCCGGTGTCGAGACAGCGGCGACTGTGGAAGCTCTGCCGATGAGCGGCAACTATTCCCAGACTCCATACGCGCGCGCCGATGGAAATCCTTTGCCGGTGAATCACCGGCCGCTTGGCCTGACCCGAAGTATTTCGCCTGGTTACTTCCGAACGTTACGGATTCCACTCCTCGCCGGCCGCGATTTTACCGAACGCGACGGTGGGGATGCTCCGCTCGTCGTGATTTTAAGCAACTCGACGGCCAAGAAATTGTTCCCGGAGGGGAATCCGCTCGGCAAGCAGCTGCTTTTCGGCGTGGACCATGGCAATGGCCTGGTGGCTGAAGTTGTCGGCGTGGTTGGTGATGTTCGATCGCGCGAACTCGCGAGAGTCAACGATGTCGAGTTTTACCGGCCCGCGTCGCAGCGAAGTTTTCCATTTTTCAACGTGATTGTCCGCACCTCGATGAATCCGGAAACCGCCGCGCCCATGGTTCGTGCTGCACTCAACAAAATCGATAAGGAAATCCCGATTCTTCAACCCAACGCGCTCGACACGATCATCACTGAATCGCTGGGACAACGGCGATTGACGATGGGGCTGCTTGCTGCGTTTGCAGGAATTGCATTGTTGCTCGCAGTCGTCGGAATTTACGGTGCTGTCGCCTACACAGTGGAACAACGGACTGCCGAAATCGGTGTGCGAATGGCTCTCGGTGCTCAGGTCAAGGACGTTTTGCACCTTGTCGTCAGGCAGGGGATGAACCCGGTTTTGATTGGATTGGGTTTCGGTCTCGTTGCAATTTTCGGAGCGGGCCGATTTCTCACCGCACAGCTTTACCAGATCTCGCCCCATAATCCGGTCTTGGTTGCTCTCACCGCCGCCGGGCTGGCGATTGCTGCGCTGCTGGCGTGCATCATCCCGGCGCGCCGCGCGACATCGATCGATCCAATTCAAGCCCTGCGCGCCGAATAACATGAACGATCTAAGATTTGCACTGCGCCAACTCCTCAAGTCGCCCGGATTTGCGTCTATCGCGATTATCACACTCGCGCTCGGCATTGGAGCCAACACTGCAATCTTCAGCGTCATCAACGCCGTGCTCCTGCGGCCCCTGCCTTATCCGCAACCGGACCGCCTCGTGCTGATTCGCGAGCGCACGAATCTCTTCGATTCCGGTTCGGTTAGCCTGGCGAATTATCTTGATTGGCGCTCCGCCCAGCGCGGTTTCACTGATCTCGCTCTGTTCCGCCGCGACGATGCGAATTTGTCGGGCGCCACCAGCGATGTAGAAGCGGAGCGTGTCGGCCTCGCGCGCGTGACCTACAATTTTCTTTCCGTCCTCGGCGTGCCGCCGGAACTGGGACGCGATTTCCGTGAGTCAGACGATGTGCCGCATTGCAAAAAAGTCGCCCTCATTTCCGATGGATTATGGAAACTCCGCTTCGGCGGTTCGCATGACGTCATCGGGAAATCCGTCATGCTCGATGGCGTGCAACGCGAAATCATCGGCGTGGTTCCATCGAACGTTCAGTTGGCGAGAAAGGCGCAAGTTTACATTCCGCTGGAAGATTTGCGCGCGGACAAGGATTACCTGGACCGGCGGAATCATCCTGGATTCTCTGTGCTCGGCCGGCTCAAACCGAATGCGACACTCGCCCAGGCGACGGCTGATTTAAATAACGTCGCCGCGGAGCTCGAACGTCGCTATCCCGATTCCAATACTGGACGCCGCGTCACCGCGCTGGTCCTTCTCGATTCTGCGGTGAAGGATTACAAACACGGCGTGACACTTCTTTTGGCAGCAGTCGGCTGCGTGCTTCTCATCGCCTGCGCCAACGTCGCAAACATGCAGCTGGCGCGCGCGCTCGGCCGCGAACGCGAACTGGCTGTGCGCGCC
>DATELT010000224.1:0-7119 GCA_035276245.1 Chthoniobacterales bacterium | reverse complement strand
GTTCTGTTAAGATCGGGATGCTTGTGAATTTCGATCGAAGCAGAGCGAAGTACAAGCGCCTGGTCCTCTGAATCCGTGTTTCATCTGTGTTCATCTTTGGCTGAATCCAGCTTGAAATGACAAAGGAAGTTCTCCTCGGCGCCCACATGTCGATTGCGGGTGGAGCGCACATGGCGATCGAGCGCGCCTGCTCGATCCAATGCACGGCGATGCAGATTTTCGTGAAAAACAACATGCAATGGTTTGCTCGTCCCGTTTCGGCCGAGGAAGTCCGCGCTTTCCTCGAGCATCAACAACGCGGCCAGTTGGCTTCTGTTTTTGCGCACGCCAATTATTTGATCAATCTGGCGGCGACCAATCCGCAATTCCACGCCAACTCATTGCGCGCCCTGGCCGAAGAACTGATTCGGGCCGATCAATTCGAGCTGCCGTTTCTGGTGATGCACCCGGGCGCACATCTTGGTGCTGGC
This sequence comes from Chthoniobacterales bacterium, assembly GCA_035276245.1. Taxonomy (GTDB): domain Bacteria; phylum Verrucomicrobiota; class Verrucomicrobiia; order Chthoniobacterales; family UBA10450; genus AV69. Next base: position 6,649 of record DATELT010000224.1, on the reverse strand, counting down.
GAAGAAGCAGGCCTGGAGAAAATCGCCGCGTCGATCGACGCGATCTGGCGCGTCATTCCGAAAGTGAAAACGAAAATCGCGCTAGAGACTACTGCCGGCCAGGGTTCGTGTCTCGGTCACCGTTTCGAAGAGATTGCGCAAATTATTAACAAAGTGCGGGAGCCCGAACGGCTTTGTGTTTGCCTCGATACCGCTCACATTTTCGCCTCTGGCTATGACATCGGTTCGGAGAGTGCAGTGAAAAAGACATTTCGCGAGTTCGATCGGATCATCGGGCGCCAACGGCTCGCGGCGATTCACCTGAACGATTCCAAAAGCGTGTGCGGCTCACGCGTTGATCGGCACGCCCACATCGGCAAAGGCGAGATCGGGCTGGCGGCATTTCGTTTCATCATGAACGACCGGCGGTTCCGCAAAATCCCAAAGGTCCTGGAGACACCGAAAGGCAAGGAAATGAAGGAAGACGTGATGAATTTGCGGACGCTGCACAGGTTGATTGCCGGTCATCCTGAACGGAGCGAAGCCGAGTCGAAGGATCCCGTCGTGGGTCCTTAAAAATAACGCCGCGGGTCCTGCGGTTTTCGCTCAGGATGACCATTGCGGTACGCCGAACCCGCGCAAAATTTCACCATGGCGAGATCGGAAAGAATCGCGCTCGTTACCGGCGCGAATAAAGGAATCGGCTTCGAAGTTGCGCGGCAACTCACGGGTAAAAGTTTTCGGGTGTTCATCGGCGCCCGCAAGGAGAAGGCCGGACGAGCTGCGGCGCAGAAAATTGGAGCGACCGCGACGTTTTTGAAGATTGATGTCTCAGATCAGAGGAGTATTCAGGAAGCGGCTAAGGAATTGTCAAAAGCGGTGGATCGTCTCGACGTGCTGGTGAATAACGCCGGCATTATCGTTGACGGCGATGACGCGATTTTAAAGGCGACACCGGAGCAATTTGAAGAAACGATGCGGACAAATGCCCTCGGGCCGCTAATGGTGGCAGAGGCTTTTCAGCCGTTGCTGGCAAAGTCCTCGGCTCCGCGGATTGTTAATGTTTCGAGCAGCGGCGGACAACTCCATGATGGAGCAGACGGTTGGTCACCCATTTATTGCATTTCGAAAACGACACTAAATGGGGTGACTTCGCAGCTAGCTGGCGCGTTGCCGAAGTTTGCGGTCAACTCCGTTTGCCCAGGTTGGGTTCGAACTGATATGGGTGGGTCCGGCGCGCCTCGCTCGGTCGAACAAGGCGCTGATGGAATCGTCTGGCTCGCGGCCGACGCGCCGCAGAACCTCACCGGCAAATTTGTGCAGGACCGGAAAGTGATTCCGTGGTGAGTCCGAGCCGGACTGGCGGCTGCCTTCACGGCTGTCATCCCGAGCCGCGAAGACGGTGAGGGATCTCACCGACTGCGGTTGAGCAGATTCATGTAATCGTTAGCACGAACGCGAGATCCCTCGCTTGCGCTCGGGACGACAGGTAGTTAGAGCAGCCCCCCTAACTCAGAAAGCGAATCGTGATCGGATACCGATAGAATTTTCCTTCACTTGCACGGATCGAAGCGATGATGACAAAGACCGTATTCATGATCCAAAGCGCAATCAGAATTGGAATACCGATCAATATGATGCAAAGAATCGCCGCGATTGCGTCGTAGATTAGCATCGACAATTGGAAATTAAGAGACTCTTTTCCATGCGCGTCGATTTCCGGAGAGTCGCCGCGTTTCACCAGCCAGACGATGAGCGGACCAAGTAGATGGCCGAGGAAATGAAGAAATAATCCGAGCAACGCGCTGGCATGACAAAGGACGTTCCAAGTCCGGACATCGGCCGATGAAGAACTGGGAGCCGGAGGAGGTTGAGTCGTTTCCATAATAGAACAAGCGTCTGCCTGTTTTCGGCGAACGCAAGTGGGCTGGAAGTTAGGTTTCTACCCGTTCGGACATGCTTCCAGCTTGTCGTACTTCGAACATCGGCGGGCAAGGATGCCTGCCGTCCGAGACAGGTCCGACCCTGACTGGCGTTCGATGCCTATCCTCCGGCTAAGCTTTCACCCGCTCAATGTTGGCGCCGAGCTCGCCCAACTTTTCGTCGAGATGTTCGTAGCCTCGATCGATGTGATAAACGCGGCTCACTTCCGTTGTTCCCTCCGCCTTCAGTCCTGCCAGCACCAGCGCGGCTGACGCACGAAGATCGCTCGCCATCACCGGTGCACCTGTCAGTCGTTCCACCCCCGAAATTACAGCCGTTGCGCCTTCCATTTGCACCTGCGCACCCATGCGTTTGAGCTCGGCCACGTGCATGTAGCGCTGCGGGAAAATATTTTCCGTGATTACACTGATTCCCTCAGTCGTAGAAAGCAACGCGCACATTTGCGCCTGCATGTCGGTCGGAAATCCGGGATAGGGTTCGGTTGTAATTTCCAACGGCTTGGGCGCACCATTCGGCAAGACTGTGAGCGACTGTTTTTTCGTCTCGATCTGGAATCCGCAACCGCTCAGCGCAGTAGTGATCGCGGTAAGATGCTCGGGGTTAACCCGATTCACTGTAACTCCTTTACCGGCAATCGCGCCCGCTACCAGAAATGTGCCGGCTTCGATGCGGTCGGGAATGATGTCGTGCTCTGCCCCGTGCAATCCGCTTACCCCTTCGATGATTATGCGTCGCGTGCCCGCACCTTCGATTTTCGCGCCCATTTTGTTGAGAAAATTGGCGAGGTCGCAAACTTCCGGCTCCTGCGCTGCGCCTTCGATCACGGTGGTGCCTTCGGCGAGAACGGCAGCCATCATTACGTTATCGGTGCCGAGAACAGTAGGTACGAATTTGCCGCGCAAATTAATGACAGCGCCATTCAATTTCGGAGCGAAAACCTTCACGTTGCCGCCTTCTACCCGTACGGCTGCGCCGAGCGCCTCGAAACCTTTCAAATGCAAGTCGATCGGTCGGTCGCCGATAACGCAACCGCCCGGAAGAGAAACAGTCGCCTCCTTGCAACGCCCGAGCAGCGGTCCAAGAACGCAAACGGACGCGCGCATTTTTCGAACCACGTCATAGGGTGCGACCGATTGAGCCTTGTCTGCGGAAACGGTGACGGTGCCGCTGGCGCGTTCGACTTGCGCGCCGAGATGATTCAAAATTTGCAGCATGTAATTCGTGTCGCTCAGGTCCGGCACGCGGTGAATGATACAGGGTTCGCGCGTCAGCAACGTCGCCGCCAGGATGGGCAGGGCGGAATTCTTCGAGCCGCTGATCTTGATGGAACCGGCCAGAGGATTCCCCCCATGCACAAGAATCTTATCCATACCGGGCGAATAGAAAACGCGTTCTACCTGAGTAATCGTTTTTCGCCTCAATGTCGCCGTAATTTTTCTGGCGCAAGAATTCGATCAGGGCCGGCTCCTGACCCAGGCCAATCTCGAGTGCGAGCAGACTGCCGGCATTCAAATGTGCCGGCGCGGTTTCAATCAATTGGCGAATCATTTCATCCCCCTTTTCGCCGGCGAAAACCGCGACTTCCGGATCCCGCAAGACCTCAGCTGCGAGTTGCTGTCGGTCATGCCGTGAAATGTAGGGCAGGTTGGCGACAATCAGGTCGAATTTCCCATCCACATTCTCCAGTAAGTTGCACTTGCGAAATTCCACCTGATCGATTTGGAGCCGGGCCGCATTTTCACGCGCTAGCAACAAGGCCTCTTCCGATATGTCGGTTGCGATGATCTTCGCCTCGGGAAACTTGCGCGCCAGCGAAAGCGCAATAACCCCGCTACCGGTCCCCACATCGACCATCGCGGATTGCGGGTTACGGATTGCGAGTTGGAGGAGTTCGACCAATTCCTCTGTCTCTGGCCGCGGAACGAGCGCGCGTTTGTCGCAAAGAAAAACATTCCCGCAAAACTCGACCGTGCCGAGCAAATGCTGGAGTGGCTCGTTTTGTCCCCGTCGCCGGACCAGTTCACGGATTGGCGCCAGCTCCGGTTCGGCCAAATCACGCTCGAATTCCAGGTAAACATCGAGTCGTTTCCGTCCGAGGGAATGCGCCAGCAAATGCTCCGCATTCAAGCGCGGATTTTCGATACCGCGTTTCTGGAAATACTCTGTCGTCGATTGCAGGACTTCGAGAACAGTCATAGATCCCGCGCTCCACTTGCGAGGCGAGTTGCGATCATGCGCTCAGTGCGCTGTCTTTCAACCGCTCCGCCAGATCCGCCGCTTGCAGGGCTGAAATCATTTCTTCGAGGTCGCCTTCGATAAATCGGTCCAGATTGTAAAGCGTCAGGCCGATGCGGTGATCGGTGACACGGTTCTGCGGAAAATTATAGGTGCGAATTTTTTCTTCGCGACCGCCCGATCCAATCTGACTTCGGCGATGCGCAGCATATTTCTCCGCTTCTTCGCGTTGTTTAGTTTCGAGGAGACGCGACCGCAGAACATTGAGCGCTTTCTCCTTGTTCTTCTGCTGGCTCCGGCCGTCTTGGCAACGAACGATGGTGCCGGTCGGAATGTGGAGGACTTGCACTGCCGAATCGGTCGTGTTTACCCCCTGACCGCCCGGTCCGCCGGAACGGCAAACTTCGATCCGGAGATCTTCCGGCTTTAATTCAAGGTCGACTTCCTCTGCTTCCGGCAAAACCGCGACCGTTGCAGTGCTGGTATGAATCCGCCCCTGCGCTTCCGTGGCCGGCACGCGTTGCACTCGGTGGACTCCGCTCTCATAACGTAACTTTCGAAAAACTGATTCGCCGCTGACTTTGAAAATGATTTCCTTTAATCCCCCCAGCTCCGATGGACTCGAGTCCATGCTCTCGATTTTTAGCCCCGCTGACTCGGCGTAGCGATTGTACATCCGATACAAATCAGCCGCAAAAATTGCAGCCTCGCTTCCGCCGGTGCCGGCGCGAATCTCGATAATCGCGTCGCGATTTTCATTTTCATCCGGCGGAAGTAAGGCCACTTGCATCTCGCGTTCGAGATCGGCGACGCGTCTCTCGAGGGCGGGAATTTCTTCTTGCGCCATTTGTGCAAGGTCGGCGTCGCTGGAATTGGCGAGTTCGCGATTGTCCGCCAGCTGCATTCGCGCATTCGACAGTTCGGTCCATTTCGCGAGCAACGCTTTTACATTGGCGTGTTCGCGCATGATCTCGCCGGCTCGATTCCGATTTTCAAAAAGGGCGGGGTCGGCGATTTCACGCTCAAGTTGTTCGAAGCGCTCGCGTTTACGCTGTATGAGAAGATTAAAGTCCATGCGTTTTCCTGTAGCCACGGCGCTCAGTCGCCGTGAATAAGGCCCCCCGACAGAGCGGGCGGCTACAATCAGCTAAGCCTTGCCTGCGCGCGCGGCTTTGGTGCTGCCGTAGCGGCGGGCGAATTTTTCCACACGCCCGGCGGTGTCGACGAATTTTTGCTCGCCAGTAAAAAACGGATGGCAGGCGGCGCAGATGCCGATTTTAATATCTCTTTTGGTTGAGCGAGTGTGATAAACTGCACCGCACGCGCAAATCATATCGGTCTGTTGATAATCTGGATGAATGTCCGCCTTCATGTTGAAAAACGAGTAGAAAGTCTAGCCGGGAACTCGCACATTCGCAAGTGATGACGAAGGTCGAGGATGCGATTCTAACGGCGTGGGAAAGGACGTGCGCCAACAACCGCTATCGTGCTGCCATCTTCGATTCACCGAGAAAGGTTGCGCGCACATTTCTCGAAATCGAAGACCGTGCTCGTGAACTCGCGGATGAGCTGGAAGGGATTGGCCCCGGCCGTATTCTTGCGATCCAAATAGGAAACCATCCCGATTGGCCATCGTTGTTCCTGGCTTGCTTGCGAAAACGGGTTGTCGTTCTACCACTGGAACAAACGATTAGCGACGAGCAAAGGGCGAGTGCGTTTCAACTGTGCCACGTAGCCGCTGTTGTTGTAGCTGCCACCGTCCCTGGCGGTAGTGCTCTTGAGATTCTGCCGCTCAGGGCAGTGGCAGCTACAATTTCTTGGAGCGAAAATCCGCCAGTACTTCTCAAATTCACCTCCGGAACCACCGGCGTGCCACGCGCAGTGCGTTTTCGCAGCGAACAGCTCTTGGCAGATTGCCAGAACATTTGCGAGACGATGGGGATCACCGAACGCGACGTGAACTTCGGGGTTATTCCCATTTCGCATTCGTATGGCTTCAGCAATTTATTGACGCCGCTGATTGTGCGCGGCGTTTCCCTCGCGCTTAGCAACGACCGAATTCCGCGTGCCATCATCGAGGGTCTTGCCGCGAGTCGCGCCACCGTTTTTCCTGGAATGCCAGTGTTCTACCAATCTTTTTGCGAGATGAATGAATCCCCATTGCCGGATCTGCGACTTTGCATTTCGGCAGGCGCGCCATTGCCGGTGGAGACTGGGCAAGCATTTCGTGAAAAATTCCGACGTGAAATTCACTCTTTTTACGGTGCGTCGGAATGTGGGGGGATTTGTTATGTCCACAAAGCGCAGCCGATCCCGGGATTTGTGGGTGAAGCGATGTGTGGTGTTACGCTCGAATTGGTCGATCCCGAGGTATCGAATTCGCTTATCCGCGTTCGAAGCCGGGCGGTGGCTGATGGTTATTTTCCCGTCTTGGACGAAGATAAACTAGCGCACAGCATCTTCGTCCCGGATGATTTGTTGGAAAAAACAG
>DATELT010000223.1:0-2299 GCA_035276245.1 Chthoniobacterales bacterium | reverse complement strand
TGCAGCTATCCGGAAAATCGAATCGCCGGAACAGCCATTCTTCCGAACGCGCACTGAACTTCGAGTGAATATGAAGATCGCACCGGCTCATACCGCCTTTCGATTTGTCCGCTGGCTCCCAATCCAATCGCGATACGTCGTGGCGTTGCGTGTGCGAACGAAGCGTTCGATGAATTGGAGAATCTGCGTCCGAATCTTGTGCTCTTCGAAATCCGGCGGATGAATGCTCAAGCGCGCCAGTTCGCGCATTTCCAAACTGCGCGCCAGAACCGCGTTCCAGCTAAGGCTGACGACGCGACGCCATCCCGATTGCACGCTGTAAACCAAGGAACGCGTCGGCCTACGTTCGCCCGTCACAAGATCGAGCACGCTGTCGATTCGCGTAGTGTATTGCATTCCAGCATCGCGCGCCGCACGTTCGCCCTCGGCACTTAGCAACCAGGCCGGAGCGACGAATCCAAGCGGAGAAAGACGCGCGGCTTTAAATTCATCACGAGCTTTAGTGATTCGGGCGAGAGCTTCCTCGTAATCCAAATCGAAGAACTCGCCTTCGTCGCGGGTGTAAATTCGGGTCGTGAATTTTTGTGTGATCCGCTCGCCGGGGCGCCGTGGCCGTTCGTGAAAATAACCATGAATCACAATCTCATAGCCGCGCGCTTCAAGATCGCGCAACCAGGAGGCAAAAGCTGGATCCCCCGTGGCGCTTCCCTGCCGGTGATAATTCGGCACCACCAGGAGTGAAGCCGTGCGAACACCCGCATCTTTCAGCACCGTGATAATTTTGCCCGATGCTTCTCGGGTAGCTGGCGTCACATCATGAATTGAAACCACAAATGAGCGCCTCGGGCTTTCTGCCGCCAACACCGGCAGGAAATCCGCGGCCACAGCCTCCGTCATGAGGCCAAACTTCCGCCTCACACGCCGCACGAACAAGGCAAAAATGGGAGGTTCGACAACGGCAGCCGATTGTCACAAAATCGTGGCCATGCCGTTGATCAAGCTCGAAGGCTGCGAAGGTTGCGGGAAATCAACACAGGTGAAAATTCAGGCCTATCGTGAACTGGCGAAAAATGAACCCAAACAGGTGGTCCCGAACGATCGCCGGCTTTCCGCCGATGCAATCGAGCAGCAGGCCTGGCATCAGCTCGTAAATCGCTTTCCTATTTTGGCAAGCTATCAATCCTCAAAAATCAGTCCCCGACCTTCTTGACCATGTCCTTTTCTGCCGACAACGCGCTGGAATATTTGGAGCGGGCGCACAAGAAAAAACGGCTCGCGCACGCCTATCTCATCTCCGGTCCAGCGGGTAGTGGAAAATCGGCAGTGGCGGCGCGGCTCGCGGCGCTGGTCAACAAAACCACACTGGAAAAAGTTCTGCATGGGCAAGCACCCGATGTTTTTGTTACCGAACCCGCATCGCGTTCCCGCAAGATCGTGGTCGATCAAATCCGCAGCCTTGAACGTAGGCTTCAACTTCGCTCCGCCGGCAGCCACAAAAAGATTGGAATTATTCGTGACGCCGATCGGATGCAACCGCAGGCGGCGAACGCATTTTTGAAAACGCTGGAGGAACCGCCGCAGAACTCGCTTCTCCTGTTGCTCACCGCTCTTCCGGAAGCTTTGCCGGAAACCATTGTGTCCCGTTGCTTAAACCTGCCGCTGCGCAGCTTATCGGAGACGCCGCTTGCGCCGCAGGAAGAAGAGTTGCTGCGATTGCTCTGCGCAACGGCGCAAGAAAAGCCGCGCGGCATCGAACGTGCCTATCGCGTTTCGCAAGGGATGCAGGGTTTGCTCAACGTCATTCGTAACCAGATTCGGGAAGAGCATGCAGAAGCGTTGAAGCGAGAGGAAACGCGCTATCGTCAGACCACCGACGGCGGCTGGTTGAGCGAACGGGAAGATTATTACAAGGCGCTAACCGAAAGTGTGTATCGCGAACGGCGAAGTCGCTTAATTGAGATGCTTTTCCTGTGGTGGACGGATGTATTGCGGGCGAAGGTCGGTGAAGCGGGTCGCTTACTCGAAAGCTGCGCAAAAGCGACGGCTAAAATTGGGGCGCAATTGAATACCGCGGACGTTTTGAAGCGGATCCGCCGCCTCGAGGAAATGCGCGACCACCTGAACACGACTGCCCAGGAAGCGCTCGTGCTCGAGGTAGGTTGCCTGCATATTTTTCGTTAGGAACAAAACCGTGAAGATGAGCCAGGTTTAGCCGGATTAACGGGCCTTGTATAAGTCCTGTTAATCCTGTCTTTTTAGCCAAATGCCGAAACGCCGCTGAGCGAGGAGGTGAGCCGGT
>DATELT010000222.1:0-3538 GCA_035276245.1 Chthoniobacterales bacterium | reverse complement strand
GAAATCGCGGCGAGATCAAGGATATCATGGTGCGACTGACGTTTGCCGATGCGTTTTTACCGCGAAATCGCGAAGGTCGTCAGCTTTTCGGACGTTTGGGCAACCTTCCCTGCAACAATCGGGCTCTACTTCTCCTTCAAGCTACCCTTGTCATTGTTCCAAAGATGAAACGTGTACGTAAACACGACGTATCCCATAATGCGGCTCGGATCATCATTGCTGAAGTAAATGGCTGGGTTGCACTGCAAATCCCGCGTTAGGTTGCAAGTGAAGCCAATCGTTGAGGAATTTTCCTTGCCGCTTTGCCAATCGACCTGCACTCGCCAGGTTTTATTAAAGTCGTAAGCGTAACCCAGGATTGCTTCGTTTTTGTATCCGGCGTGGATGGCGCCAGCAATGAATTTGTGGTGCTCGGTGTAATAACCGGCTTGGATGTAGGGTTGAGGATCGACATGGAGATGCGGCGACCAGTTCAGGAACCCTACCGACAACAAGTATGGCTCTTTTGTTAGCAACCCGAATTCGGTGCCGAAAATCCATTCATCTGGTTTGAATCCACGAAAGACAGCAAACTCGGCCCAATTCGTCAGGCCCATCTCCGCTTGTAATTGGTAAGGATTAGCGATGCGCTGATCCTGGATTTGCAAGCTCAACGAAAGATCACCCGGTTCCTGTAAATCCGGCGTAACAATCTGGCTGAGGCCTTTGGTGGTCGCCTCTGCCGTTGACACGACCGCCCAAATCAGCGCGAGCGCCGACAAAGATTTTGTCATAGCAGTGTGCCGCGGAGAATCAGCAGCGCCACATTGAAGTAAATAACCAGTCCGGTCACATCCACCAGGTTCGCGACAAACGGCGCCGACGATGTTGCCGGATCGAGCCCTAACTTTCGCAACAGGAAGGGAAGCATTGCTCCACTAAGTGTTCCCCACATGACCACGCCGATGAGCGCACCCCCGACGGTTAGCGCGATCAACCAGTGATATTGACCGTAATCGAAGATGTGGAGGTATTGCCACAGAGTGATTCGGAAAAATCCGATCGTCCCCAGGATTAAGCCTAACGACAATCCGGAGATAAGCTCCTTGCGGACAACGCGAAACCAATCACGCAGGCCCAATTCTCCCAGCGCCATCGCCCGAATGACCAGTGTCGTCGCCTGCGAACCGGAATTGCCGCCGCTGGAAATAATCAGCGGCAAAAACATTGCCAGAATCGCGGCCTTTTCGATCTCGTTGTTGTAACCTTGCATCGCCGTAGCGGTGAGCATTTCGCCAAGAAAAAGAATGATCAGCCAGCTGGCGCGTTTTTTTACCATGCGCAGAAACGGGATGGTGGTGTAGGGCTCATCCAACGCTTCCATGCCGCCGAGTTTCTGGATGTCTTCGGTGGCTTCTTCCTCCGCGACGTCGAGCATGTCGTCGCTGGTTACGATGCCGACGAGAACCCCGTTTGAATCGATCACCGGCAACGCAGCGCGGTCATACTTCCTAAACACGTTCAGCGCTTCCTGTTGTGAATCGCTTACTTTCAGCGCAACAAAGCTCTTGCGGCGAATCTCGCTCACTTTGGCGGTGAGCGGGCGGAGTAAAAACTCCCGTATCCGAACGTCATCAATCAATTTTCCGCGGTCATCGACAACGTAGAGAAAGTTGAGCGTCTCGCTATCACTCCCACGGTCGCGCACGTAATCGAGCACCTCTTTTACCGTCCAATCTTCGCGCACCGCGACGAAATCCGGCGTCATCAACCGGCCCACACTGTCTTCTGGATAGCCGAGCAGAGCTTGCGCAATGCGTCGCTCGTCCGGTGTGAGAAGCTGGATCAACTGGCGCGCCGCCGCGCTCGGCATTTCCTCCAGCAAGGCCGTGCGATCGTCCGGCGACATTTCGTTGAGAATCGCGACCACCTGCTCGTGAGCCATGCACCGCAACAGGTCCTGCTGCGCCTCGACATCGAGGTATTCGAAAACATCCGCCGCTAATGCAGCCGGCAAAACCCGGAAGATGATGACGCGATCATCTTCCGGCAGATCGAGGATGACTTCCGCAACGTCAGCCCGCGGCCAGCTCCGGAAAATCTCCCGCAAACCGGCAAAGTTTCGCGCCTCAATCAGGCTACGGATTTCGGGAATCAATATCTTGCCGACCATAAGGAGTAAACCTGTGCTTCAAATTGATCGCTGGTCGAAGTTTGTAACACCCGCGTGGACAGAGTGCAATTGTTCGGGGACGCTTGCGTGAGAGGCCTTGTCGGTGATTCCGAGTCGCGCCGCGGAAGCCTCGATACGAGCGGCGCTGCATTTGTCATCCCGAGTCGCGTAGACGGCGAAGTATCTTACCAGTGTCAGTGTGCAGACCGAGTCACCGAATCATTCTCCTCGACTATTTGTACGCTGCCCAATACGCGCGCGGGCTATCCTTGCCCTAATACTTCACCGCTCCATCCTGCGCGTCTTCACTTGGCATTCGGCCGAAAGCAGCCAAAATAAATTCTGATGAGCGTCACCGCCACCGCCTCAATGATCCAACGCGATGTCGATAATGGACTATGTTTGCTCACCTTTGATCGTCCGGAATCGGGAGCGAATATTTTCGATGCCGCGACCATGGCTGATCTCGAGCAACAGCTCGATGCGATTGAGCAGGACGATTCGCTCGAGGGCGTCGTGATTCTGTCGGCCAAGAAATCCATTTTCATTGCCGGCGCGGATTTGAAGACACTGCTGCGTCAGGCCCGGGCTGGCGAGATGCGCGGTTTCATTGCTGAAGGGCAGCGGACCTTTAATCGACTGGCCGCCCTAAAAATTCCGACCTGCGCGGCCATTCACGGTGCCTGCGCTGGTGGCGGATATGAAGTTGCACTGACGTGTGACTGGCGACTGGCAAGCGACGATCCGTCAACGCGGATAGGGTTACCGGAAACAACCCTCGGTTTGATTCCGGCCTGGGGAGGGTGCACGCGGCTGCCGCGCTTGATCGGGGCCCAAATCGCCGCGGAAGTAATTTTGAAAGGGAAATTGCATTCTACGCGGGAAGCGAAGCAGCTCGGCTTGGTTGATGAAGTGGTTTCGCGCGATCAATTGCTCGAGGCTGCGAAGAGGAAGATTCGCGAAGGAAAACGCCCTTCACCCTCTGCTCTCCCATCGGGAGACGTCAGAGCGCCGCGTATAACCGGAAACCTCGCGCCGGGGCGCGCCTACGAAATCATTACGAAAACACTAGGTCGCTCCGTCGAACAATCGTTAGTGATGGAACTCGATGCGATCTCAGAACTAGGCGAAACCGATGCAACGCAAAATCTGATCCGGAATTTTTTCCTGGCGGAGAAATACAAACGCGGGAGTTCAAAGCAGCCAGTGGAAAAAATTGCGCACGCAGCGGTAATCGGCGCGGGCGTGATGGGCAGTGGCATCGCGCAATGGCTCAGTTCGCGCGGAGTGTCCGTCATTTTGCGCGACGTTGGGACGGAAGAACTGACGCGCGGACTCGCCAACATCGAGAAAACCTACGCCGACGCAGTTAAGCGCGGGATCATG
>DATELT010000221.1:0-7221 GCA_035276245.1 Chthoniobacterales bacterium | reverse complement strand
CGGAAGAAAATCAATCGCTGGCTGCGCCGGCGAAAAGTGAGATCCAACTTCCGGCCGATACTTCTCATCCGACTCCGTCGGCTAGCACGACCCCCAAACCGTCGCCAAAAGCGTCGCCCAAACCCAGTCCGAAGAAAAAGACCTCGCCGAAACCGACTCCCTCGCCCGAGAAAAAGAAATCCAAACCCGAGGCGACACCCGCAAAAGAGAAGGAAAGCACCAAAAAGTTAGCGGCGAAAAAAGGCGACTCTAAAAAATCTGAAAAGAAATCGGGCGAAACAACTGCAAAAAATTTAGGCGCCTCTGGTACCAGGGCGCCGACGAATGGCAGCTTCACGTCAGCAAACGCCGGTTGGTACGGCAACATGTTGCACGACCGCTTTTACCGCGAATGGGCACAGCCGACTACCGTGGTTGCGACCGGTGCAAAGCTTTCTGCCCTGGCAAGAATCCGAATCGAAAAAGACGGCCGCATTTCCGATTTCAAAATTGTGCGCCCGTCCGGGAACGTCGTAGTCGATGAATCAGTCGAAGCAGTTGGGAAGAAAGTGACGCGAGTGGATGCTCCTCCGACTGAAATCGGAAACGGCGGGCACTACGACGTGAACATCAACTTCGCGTTGAACTCGCAATGAACTCATCCCGACCGCCGCGGCGTCATCTCGAATCGCGCAGACGATGAGGGACTTCTCAAGTGGATAATTCGTTCTCGAGCTAAGAGAGATCCCTCGGTCCGAGCATTATCCGCTCGGCTCAGGATGACAGCGCGCGAAGCCCTCGATGAAGATAAGCTTAATGATATCGATATCCTCCGCGGGATCCCTCGACTTTGCTCAGAATGACAGGAAGGATGTGACTCATCTCATTTAGGGCCTTTCTGTGAACTCGCAGCCGCGGCCGACGACTGCGGCTACAACAGCGCAATCGCGCGGCCTTCGCGGTGCGCCACCTGATCCATGGTGCATTGCCGTGGCGCCTTGTCTTTCCGCCACCTAACGATTTTTGTGCCATGGCGAAAACGATCGCCAGTGAAATGATCGTACGTGACTTCGACCACCGTTTTTGGAGCGACCGGTTCCCACTCGCCACTCTTCTCTGAGCTCCACCGACTCGGACCGCCGGGAGCATTTCCGGTAAAACCTGGCGGTTTACGCAAGGCTTCAAATTTCTTTGTCAAAGCGCGTTTGTCCGTCGTCTTGAACGCAGAAGTAAATCCGACGTGATGCAACAAGCCGTCATCGTCATAGAGACCCAGCAAGAGTGATCCGACTAACTTCGAGCCGCTGGCGTAACGGAATCCACCGACCACACAATCGGCCGTGCGGATATTTTTTATTTTTACCATCTCGGTACGTTCACCCGAGGCATAAGCGGCATCGAGACGTTTCCCGATTATGCCGTCAAGATTGCCGCCAACTTTCTCGAACCATTTTTTCGCTTGAACCAGCGACGTCGTCACAGGTGAAAGTTTGATCGCGCGAGCTGATTTTAAATTTTTTGCGGCGAACCTTTCCAACGCCGTCCGACGTTCACGCAGCGGATTTTTGAGGAGCGATTTTCCTGCCTCGCTTTCCAGTAAGTCAAAAACGATGAACGTTGCGGGATGCGCGGCCGCCAATTTCTGGACCCGACTGGCGGCGGGATGAAGCCGTAGTTGCAGTTCGTCAAAGGAAAATCGGCCGCCCACATCGATGACGAGTTCGCCATCGAGAACAAATCTCTTTGCAGGCAACTCCGATAGTCCGGCGGCGACGTCTGGAAAATAACGGGCCAGCGGCTGTCCAGATTTTGATTGCAGATACGCTTCCTTTCCCCGGCGAAAGGCGAGGCAGCGAAAGCCGTCAAATTTTGGTTCGTACTGCCAGTCATCGCCGGTCGGAATTGTATCGACCGAGCGCGCCTCCATTGGAGCAAGGGGCGGCTTTAATGAAACCGACATGAAAGGATGTGCTGTTGTAGAGGCGCTTGTGTCAAACGCCTGGTCCAGATCGTCGAGCGCCACTACAGCGTTAAGGATTCCATAACCCAACACTCTTCACGTACCGCCGCGGCGTCAGTTTCGGCGGTCGTTTGCCGCTGCGTACAGCGCCGACCACCGAAATATAAGGCAGTTCAGTTTTATCGACCGCACAACGCAAGAGCAATCCGCCACGGCTCATGTCGCCGCGCCCAACAAAATCTCCTGGAAAAAGCAAACGATGCTGGAAATTTTCGAGCAAAACGTCGACGTATTTGCCGGTAGCAATGCTCCCGAGCAAAACAACTTCGCATTCGGCACTCAATTTTTTTGCCAGCCGACGGGCATCGCGCGCCAGCGGTTTGCGGTAGCGCGGGTCGTTTTCGTCAATATCGACTCCAGCGAATTCGCGTAGATCACGCAGACTTATTTTCGTGGCGGCATCAACCAAGCCACGTGTTGGGGTAATGACCTGGACGCCGGAAATTCCGTTGGCGGTGCGGGCAAAGGCATTCGCGTAGGCAAGTTTGCCGCGAAAATAAAGTCCGCTTAGGAAGGCGAAGACCTCGCCGAGGGTCGCGCGCTCGCGGCTGCGCAATCGCCGGGCCAGATCGAACGTCGCACGTTCGCATAAAATCAGGCGGGCGCGCTCACCACCGGCGTAGGCGGGCGAAAGCAAAAAAACGCGATTTCGGAACGGAGTCCTCATTGCAGTCCATCAAAAAGATGCGCGCCGCGCGCGTCCGTCAACCGCACTTCGGTTGCGACTATCCCATCCAATTCTAAATTATAATATGGCGGACGATAAACATAGCATTGCGCTCGATTTCTTACTCGCACCCGAAACACCGGCACACAGTGGCTTGCCGGGATCATCGACCGGGGCTCAAGACGATATCGCTTTGCTGGACGAATACTCGCGCACCATTGTCAGCGCGGTCGACCGAGTGGCGCCTTCCGTGGTGAACATTGAATCACGCGCAGAGCGAACGCGTGGCGGAAGCGGTTCGGGATTCATTATCGCGCCGGACGGTTTCGTTCTGACCAATAGCCACGTCGTGCATGGTGCACGCGAACTCGTGGCCAATATTTCCGATGGTCGGGAATTTCCCGCTCGATTGGTCGGCGACGATCCGGATACTGATCTTGCGGTTATTCGCATCGATGCTCCGCAGCTTTCGCATGTCCGGCTGGCCGACTCAGAAAGGTTGCGTGTGGGTCAAATTGCAATCGCGATCGGTAATCCGCTTGGGTTTCAGGCCAGCGTCACCGCGGGCGTGATCAGTGCGCTCGGCCGCTCCATGCACGCGCAGTCGGGGCGTTTAATCGACAACGTTATTCAAACCGACGCGGCGTTGAATCCGGGAAACTCCGGAGGGCCGCTCGCGAATTCCGCCGGGGAAGTGATTGGAGTTAACACGGCGATGATTCGCCCGGCACAGGGGATCTGTTTCGCGATTGCGAGCAACACCGCAAAATTTGTGGCGGCGTGGCTGATCAAGGAGGGACGCATTCGACGTGGCTATATCGGCGTGGCAGGCCAGACTGCGCCACTGCATCGGCGCGTCGCGCGATTCTATCACCTGGCAAGCGAGACAGGTGTGCTGGTTGTTTCCATCGACAAGGGGAGTCCGTCCGATCATGCGCGGATCCGCCCGGATGATGTGATTGTCGCATTTAACGACGAAGCGATTGCAAGCGTGCACGATTTGCACAAAAAGCTTGTTGGCGATCAGATCGGCAAGCCTTGCAAGCTCACCATTTTGCGACACACCGAACAGCTAACGATTTACGTGACGCCCGCGGAAATGCCGGCATTAGTGTCGCGCTGAACTCAATCTGATCTCAAACTGATCGAGGTCCGGTCGGCCCACGAAAAACACTAAATACACGGAAAAGCAAGAGACTGCTCAATTGGCAACCGCTTTGGTCCTTGGGGTTTTCGAGGCGACGGAATGCCGAACTGTTCCAATGATTTCTTTTCGTGTCATTTCGTATGATTCGTGGGCAAAAGAGCTTCGAAAAATTCTATCGGTCTTGTTTTTCGCGTACGCCCGACGCACGCTTCACCCCTGTGAAGATTCTCGTTGTCGGCAGTGGCGGCCGTGAACACGCACTGGCGTGGAAACTGGCGGAATCGCCGGAGGTGGATGGCATTTTCTGCGCACCTGGAAATGCCGGCACTGAAGAAATCGGCGAGAACGTTTCGATCCCGGCAAATGAGCCGTCGAAGCTCGTCCGTTTCGCGAAAGAGCACGGAATTGGTCTCACTGTAATCGGTCCTGATGACGCGCTCGCCGGCGGGATTGTGGACTTATTCGAAGCGGAAGGATTGCGCGTTTTCGGTCCTAACCAGAAAGCGGCGCAATTGGAGGCATCGAAAATTTTCGCCAAGAAATTGATGAGCGCGGAAAAAATTCCAACGGCGGAGGCGCGCACATTTTCGTCGAGCAAGGAGGCATTGGATTATTGCGGCAAAGTCACGCTCCCGGTGGTGATCAAGGCGGACGGGTTGGCGCTGGGTAAAGGAGTGATCATCGCGCACGATCGGGAAAAAGCGCGCCAGGCAGTTCAAGCGATGATGGACAAGCGCGTTTTCGGCGAAGCCGGCCGGCGCATTATTATCGAGGAATGTTTGCGCGGAAGTGAATGCTCCGTGCACGCACTGGTCAGCGGAGAATCTTTTCACATGCTTGCGACTGCGCGTGACCACAAGCGTGCACTCGATGGCGACGAAGGCCCGAACACCGGCGGCATGGGTGCAGTTAGTCCGGCCGACAATTGGAATACGCAACGGGAACGCGAATTCGCCAATTCGATCATGCAACCGTTACTGCATGGTCTAACGAGAAGTGGACGCACGTTCCGTGGCTTGCTCTTTCCGGGCTTGATGATTACGAACAAGGGATTGCGCGTGCTCGAATTCAATTGCCGCTTCGGCGACCCCGAAACACAGGCCATTTTGCCGCGACTAAAATCAGATTTGGTGTCCTTATTGATGGCAACAATCGAAGGCCGGCTCGACGACATTACCATCGAATTCGATTCGCGAACGGCAGTTACGGTCATTCTTGCCTCCGCCGGCTATCCCGGGAAATACGATACCGGAAAACAAATCGAGGGGCTGGAAGGCGCCGCCCGTTTGCCAGAGGTGCGGATTTTTCAAGCAGGAACGAAACGGCATGACGGAAAAATCGTGACCTCGGGCGGTCGCGTCCTCGCAATCACGGCCCTGGGTGAGTCGGTCACTGAAGCGCGCGAAAGCGCTTATAATGCGATCGGGCAGATTCATTTCGAGGGCTGTCATTTCCGTCGCGATATTGCCCTGCGCCCTGCCCACGCATAGACTCTGCGCCCGTGGGTATTGAAACTTAGTTCCGCCGAGTGCGGTTCGAATGAAAATAGAAATAATCGTAGCTGGTGCTCTGATGGGCAGCGTTGCCTCAGGAATTTCTGCGCAAACACCAGGTCCATCGGCCGTGCCGAGCGCTTCGGCTGAGCCAAAAGTTACGGTCGATTCCCTCAGCCCTGCGGAAATGGAAGAAACAATTCGTACCCTGAAATCGAATTTCGTCGATTCAAACGCACTCAAGAACCAGGAAATCGATCGTGCGACGCTGGAAGGTTTGCTGGCGCGTTTGCACGGCGGCGCAATCTTGTTGCCCGGCAAAACAACAAACGCAGAATCACCGGCGCTTTTTTACAGTGAAGTATTGGGAAATCACATCGGTTACGTGCGAATCGGATCGCTTAGCTCTGACAATTTGGCCGCGCTGGACAAGACTTTGACGGATTTCACGGGGAAAAAAATCGATGCCATGGTGATCGATTTGCGCGCGACGAGTTCGAGCGATTTCAACCTTGCCGCGGAAATAACAAAGCGTTTTGTGCCCAAGGGCAAAACCCTGTGGACACTGCGCAAAGCCGGGGCGCATCAGGACCGCACTTTCACTAATGATCGCGATCCCGTTTTTCAGGGAACGACAACGGTGCTGGTGGACGGCGAGACTTCGGGACCCGCAGAAGGAATGGCGGCAGCGTTAAAGGCGCACGATCGGGCATTGCTAATTGGACAGCCCACTGCCGGACGGGCTGTCGAGTATTCTGATTTTCCGCTGACGAGTGGAAAAGTACTTCGCGTGGCGGTTGGAGAGGTGATCGGCCCTAATGGGGTATCGCTCTTCCCTGATGGAGTGAAACCCGACCTGCCAGTGGAACTGCCGGTTGCACAAAAACATCAAATCTTCTCGCAGAGCGTGCAGCGTGGACTAACGAATTTTGTATTCGAACGCGAGCGTCCACATTTCAATGAAGCCGCTCTTATCGCCGGGACTAATCCCGAGATCGAAATTCGCCAGCAGCGCCGCGGTCCGGAAGAGAGCGTGCACGATTCGGTATTGCAGCGGGCGGTGGACGTGATTACTTCGCTGGCAATCTTTCAAAAGCATTAATGTGGAAACGCTCGAGCGACGCCTCGGCTACAATTTTCGCAATCAAGCTTTGCTCAAGCAGGCGCTGACGCATCCGAGTCTTACCCATGAAAAACAGCGCTATCACGAGGACAACCAACGACTGGAATTTCTCGGTGACGCAGTTCTGCAACTTGTCGTCACCGAATATCTCTATGCCCATTTCCCAAAGGAACAGGAGGGCCGACTAACCAAGCTGCGGGCGCGTTTGGTTTCGCGCGACGCACTCAAGAGCCACGCAGAGGCGGTCGATCTGGGCCGATATCTGTTAATGGGCCGCGGGGAAGAAGCGAGCGGTGGCCGCACGCGCGCTTCTACTCTGGGTGATGCCTTCGAAGCAATCATCGGCGCGATTTATCTCGACAGCGATTTCGCAACGGCGCGGGATTTCGTGTTGCGCGAAACTCGTGCCGCCCTTGAGCATGTGCGCGAAGCGCCGGTCGATATTAACCCCAAAGGCCAGCTCCAGGAGATTTTGCAAAGCATCGCCATGCGCGGACCGACGTATGAAGTGATTTCGGCTACAGGCCCGGAACACGCAAAAACGTTTGTAGTGGAGGTCCGATGGGAAGGAAACACTCTGGGACGCGGGACGGGCTCGAGCAAGCAAGCCGCCGAAGTGGAAGCCGCAAAGGACGCGCTCGGAGGCAAGGTTTGGGAGAGACAATAGCGGATCGTCGCTATTGCCCTGTGAGAAACCGAGGCTTCGCGCGTCGAAAAGCTTCTGCCCGACTACTTGGGTGATCGAGTCTCGACTTGGGCGGGCTTGTTATCCCGAATCGCGCAGACAACGCC
>DATELT010000220.1:0-3259 GCA_035276245.1 Chthoniobacterales bacterium | reverse complement strand
TTCCCAGATTTTTGCGCGAGGCGTGGTTTGATCTTCGAGTTGCTTAAGGCCGCCGCTCACAGGCAGTCTAACGAAGACAATTTTGCCGCCGCGCGCGCGCAATTTTTCGACTGCGGCTAAAATGTCGACGAAACGTTTCTCGATTGCCTTCCCGATTTCCGCCATGAATTTTTCTTTCGGAATGTAGCTTGGCGGAGGAGGCGGAGTGAAAAGCGGAATCCAAATTTGTTGAATCATGCGCGCCAGTTTTCCGTTCGGATCGGCACATGCTTCGATCATGCGCGCACGACGTTCGCGATCTACCGTGCCGAAGTACGGCGGCAGACGCGGTGGCACGAGTGCATCGGGACGATCTGGAATCGGAATGCGTTTGAGCAGGTCGTCGAGGGTGAGTTTTTCTGGTTTCAAAAAGGCGAGATGTTTTTCCAGCGGCATGGCTAGATATTTGCTCAAACGTTGGGCGGGCGTTTGATTGTGAAATCGCTTCACTGCTTTTTCGCCACGCTCGAACGGCGGCGTGCCCAGTGGCGCGAAAAACATACGCGGGACAATGCTGCAGATGATCGTGCCGTGGAAATTGTTGTCGTTGGCCAGATCAGCCAGGACGGGATAGCCGCACATCCCGCCCGCAGCGAGTTGGAGCGGCCGCTTGCCAAGAGCTTTTTGCAATTCATCGAGGTCCAGATCGTACCAGCCGCGGGAATCGCCGATGATGACGATCGATTCGGGCTCGACTTTTCGCCTAACCATCGTCCAAAGATCTTCGTTATCGCTCAGGGTCGGGCCGTAACCAATCGCGCGGCAATAAAGTTCCCATGCCGTTGTCGCGGCGATAACAGTGATTACGACAATGACCGTGATACCGCGCCACGGTATCGGCGGGATCGGGCGCTCGAATTCCAAAGGTGGTCCGCCGTGTATGCTTTCGGCTTCGGTTGGTTGCCGGAAAAATAAACGCGGCAGGCGCAGTCTGTTCTTAAAATTGGAAGTAGATGAAGGCATTACTGTTTCCTTGAGTAAGAATGATCGCGCAAGCCATTAACGCCCAAGCTGTGGTTACAACCCAGCGCGGCAGTCTGGTCACTGCGGTTTCGATACTGCTGTCGCGTAACATGCAATGTGCCGCGATCACGCAGACGGTAACTATCGCCACTTGCAGGATTTCGCGGGTCGAAAGAATAGCATCACCGTGCAGGTGACGGCCAAACATTCCCCCTAGCATTCGGCTGGCGACCGTGAAATCGGATGCGCGGAAAAAGACCCAAGCGATACAAACCGCGCCATAGGTAGCGAACCCGGCCAGGGCGCGGGTCGCGAAATTGTTAGCCCAGGGTTTGTTTTCGAATAAGAGACGAACGACGCGCTCGATGACGAGGTAAGAACCATGAAGTAGTCCCCAAACCACGAAGGTCCAGGCTGCGCCATGCCAGAGACCTCCGAGGAACATCACGATCACCAGGTTGGTCGCGGCTCGTAACGGCCGTACCTGATTGCCTCCGAGCGGAATGTAAAGGTAATCGCGCAGAAAGGTTGATAGTGAAATATGCCAGCGCCGCCAGAAATCGGAGAAACCGATAGCAGCGTACGGAAAACGAAAATTATCTTTCAAATGGAAGCCGAGACATAAAGCCGCGCCGATCGCGCAGATGGAATAGCCGGCAAAATCAAAAAATATCTGCCCGGCGAAGGCAAGCACGCCGATCCACGAATCGAGCGCGATGAGCGGGCCGCCGTATCCAAAAATACGATCGGCCGAGCCTGACAGCAGAGTGTCGGCCACTACAATTTTTTCGAACAAACCCAGGGTCATTAGGGCGAGGCCCCAGAGGAATTGTCCGAGGCGCAAGCCTGGTGGTCTGATCAATTGCGGGAGAAAATCACCGGCACGCACAATTGGGCCGGCGACCAGTTGAGGGAAAAATGAGACTGCGAGAACGAAATCGCGCAACCGCCGCGTGGGTTGCAAAACGCCGCGATAAATATCGAGGGTGTAGGAGAGCGAGTGAAAGGTGTAAAAGGAGATGCCGACTGGGAGCAAAATGTCGAGATGTGGCGGATGGTAGATGATACCGATGCGCGCCAGCAGCCACTGGAAATTTTCGAGCAGAAAGTTTCCGTATTTGAAGAAGCCCAGCATGCTCAAATTCATGCACACGCTGGCCACGAGCCAGCCTCGTCTTGATTTCGGAGTTGCAGCTTTCGCAATTCGCGCTCCGAGCCAGAAATCCATGCTCGTGGTGAAAAAAAGTAGCGCGGCGAACGGCGGATTCCATGCGCCGTAAAAAATGTAACTTGCGACCACGAGCAGGTTTTTGCGCGCGTTCCAAGATCGGATGCTCCAGTAGAGCGTCACGACGACAATAAAGAAAACGACGAAGGTAAGCGAATTGAAAAGCATGAATCGACGCGTTGCTTATATGAGAGAGCCGCTGGTTGGCGATCAATTTTTGGATATTCTTCAGCTGGAATGTGAGAGAGGCCTGAGTGCCCCGATTTCTTTGGACATCACCATAGTCGCGTCGCTCATTATCTTGAGTAATGAGAATAATACTTCTTCGACGCAGTCCTATTTTGGCTGGCTCATCGCATCGCGAACGGCGGCGATAAACTTTTCATCGTCGAAGGGCTTCATGAAGTAAGCGACCGGGCCAATGGCCATCGCGGTGGCGCGTGCGGCCAGATCCTCTCGCGCAGTAATGACAATCACTTTTGTCTGCGGTGAAATTGCGCAAAGTCGGGCAAGGACTTCCAGGCCGGTAACCTCGTCCATCCAAATATCGGTCACGACAACTGGAACATGATTTGCGCCGGCGTGAGCGAGAAACGCTTCCGCCTTATTGAAGGCCCGCACTTTGAAGCCCTCCGCAGCGAGCAAATACTGCATCGATCTGAGAACGGAAGCATCGTCATCGATCAAACACACTTCTGCTTCCGCAGTTTGGATCGGCGCGCTCATGCCGCCGCCTTGGTTTCTTGCGCCGTCCCTCGAGCGGCGGGCAAACGCACGATCATGCGGGCGCCGCGATCGGGCGCATTCTCTGCTTCGATCGTGCCGCCATGCGCTTCGACAATCGATCGAACAATGGCCAAACCCATGCCCATTCCTGTTTGCTTCGTGGTGAAGAAATGGTCGAAAACCTTGTCGGGACGGTCCTGGGGTAATCCCACTCCGAAATCGCGTACACTTACTTCGGCGAAACCACTCTTATCGAAGCGCGTTTTGATCACGACCTGGCGCTCGGACGGCGGAAGCTGTTCG
>DATELT010000219.1:0-2202 GCA_035276245.1 Chthoniobacterales bacterium | reverse complement strand
TAAAGGCACCGGTGTTTAAGACATAGACAGTGTCGACGGATTTGGGATCGGCGTAAATTTTACTGAAATACCAGGCGCGCTGACGAAACCGACCGTCATCATTGACCCTTGTCCATTTTTCGCCGCCGTCATCAGAGCGATAGATGCCACCTTCTTTTGCTTCGATAATGGCATAGATGCGGTTCGAATCCGCACCGGAAACGCTGATCCCGATTTTTCCAAGAATTCCGTCTGGCAGTCCATTTCCCGTTAGTTGTTTCCAGGTGACGCCGTTGTCTTCCGATTTGTAGAGGCCGCTGCCCGGCCCGCCGCTGGAAAAGAACCAGGGTTGACGTCTTGCCTGCCAAAGCGCGGCGAAGACTACATTGGGATTATGCGGATCAAAGACGACATCAATCCCACCGGTGTTCTCGTCTTTCGAAAGAACTTTTGTCCATGTTTTCCCGCCGTCGCTGGTTCGAAAAATTCCGCGTTCCTGGTTTGGGCCGAAGGCGTGGCCAAGTGCAGCGACCAAAACAATATCGGGATTGTTTGGATGAACGATTAGGGCGCCGATCTGGCGGGTATCGCGCAGTCCAATATTTTTCCAGTTTTTTCCGGCATCGACTGATTTGTAAACGCCGGTTCCGTAGGTTGTGTTTCCGCGAATCGCGGCCTCGCCGGTGCCGACGTAGACGGTGTTGTGATCCGAAGGCGCCACCGCAATTGCGCCGATGGAAGAGATGTCCTGTTTATCGAAAAGCGGCGTCCAATTTGCTCCGCCGTCGACGGTTTTCCAAACCCCGCCCGCCACGGCGCCAAAGTACCAAGTGTTTGGCTCGTCGCGCACACCTTCGATCGCGAGGGCGCGTCCGCCTCGGAATGGTCCAACCTGTCGCCATTGCATTCCCGAGAAAAGTTTGGGATCAATTTGCGGCGTCGGAGTAACTGAAGCGCTCGGCGAGGGCGACGTCGTCGCACACACTGTACCAGCCAAAGCAACGAAAGAGAATGCAAGAACCGAACAAAAGCCAGGCGAATTCATAAGCGCGTAACGTCCAGAATTACGCGTCGGCTTCAACTGCAAAGGCGTTCGGAATCGGAGTTTGTGTTCCTTTTCGATGACCGAGTGAAATGCGCTACTCCCAACTGGGTGCAGCCATTGTTACAGATGCTGCTCGCAAATAGGCTGTAATCGCATCTTGTTCGGACGCGCTCAGATTCGCGCGACCAGACATCCTGGTAACGAGATTTGGCCATTGATCTGGCGAATGTTTCGTCACCGACGGCAAAGTGTGACATTCTAGGCAACGTGAGACAAAGAGGCTGCGGCCGCGTGACAGTGTTTGTGAATCGGCGCCATCGCGCCGGGCGTTGGCGACTAAAGCTGGGGAAATGGGTGGTGGCGGCGCGAATTCATTGAGGGTGCACCCTATTGGCAGCAACCCCAACAAGGTTATCGCAAACCACCGGCGGCGGCCCTTCACAGAGAAAGACCGAAGATGAGACGCACCTGATAATCGGGTTCGCCTTCGGTGCTGGTGGTTTGGGCGAGGGCGGTCATAGTGGCGAACCACCGATCACCGCGATACGAGACGTTTGGGCCGATGAAGAAATTGTTTTCCGCTTCGGAGCTGTGCCAGGCCGGCAAGAGAACCTCGTGTAACATTTCCGCTCCAATGGAAACTCTGGGGCTTAGTTCGTAACTCGCGCCGAGGGCTTGTTGGATTTCGCCGTTGCGCTCGCGCAGCCCTTCCTCTTCCCATTCCGCCTCCAATGTCAGATTGTAAGCCACAATGAGCGGTCCGAAATTCTTCTGCGCGATTAGTTTTGTTTCCGATTCAAAAAAGCGCCGGCCGCCGGTGATTTCCTGGTAAAGAGATATGCCAATCGGATCGGCAGCCGGATTCGTAAGGTTGTAGATCAGTTCGAGTGATGAACTGTCGTAATGCACGTCGCGATCCTCGCGCGCCCGCGTGTAATCCCAGTTTGCGAGATAGATACTAGCTTGAAAGTGTTCCGTAATGCCGAACTCAAGCTCGTTGCGAAAGATGACGTCGGTAAGGCCATTGCTAAATCGCGTGGTTGCCCAGTTTTCGCTTTCAACTGAACCCGGCGGAGAGGTGGGAGCTTCGTAGACAAAAGTAAAATGGCGCGCGCCAGCAAAGCAGATTGAGGGGAGAAAGAGCAGATAGAGAATGACATTTCGCTTCATTTCCTGAT
>DATELT010000218.1:0-4569 GCA_035276245.1 Chthoniobacterales bacterium | reverse complement strand
GGTGGTGTGTTGGTCTTTTGTTATATGATGCTTCCGGCCAGCTTCCGGCTTTACCGACACAATCCCGAACACCTCGCCAACCGCGTAGAAGTGGCCGGCCTTTTCTGGCACTTCGTGGATCTGGTTTGGATCTTCGTTTTCCCACTTTTTTATCTTCTCTAACGATGAATAACCCGCCCGACATTTCACCAGTGGACCACGAGACCGAGGAGTACGCGCACGAAGTGCGGAGGCATGTTCGCGGGTATTTGATGGTGGGCGGAACGCTGCTGCTATTCACTCTTATTACTGTCGGGCTTTCCTACGTGGATTTTGGAGTTTTGTTCTCCCACCTGTTCCACGTAAACATGTCGGAAGCGAGTGGACGAAAGGCGAACATCGCCGTTGCGCTTCTCGTGGCCACCTTCAAGGCAGGACTCGTTGCCGCCATCTTCATGCACTTGTCCGCAGAAAAGCGTTTGATCTATCGCGTTCTCATTTTTACCGGCTTTTTCGTTCTTGGACTGTTCTGGCTCACCTTTCTCGCTTGGTACGACCCTGTTCACCGCTAATGTCTATTAAAGGTTTCCATATTGTTTTCATTGTTTTCTCGACCCTCCTAGCCCTCGGCGTCGGCGGCTATTGTGTCTGGGTCGATTTGACTGTGGGCGAGCCGGTCTATCGCACCGGCGCCATCATCTCATTTGTCGCCGCCGTGGGGCTGATTATCTACGGTGTCTTGTTCTATCGGAAAATGAAACGGCTGCGCTTGATCTAATGAAGGCAACTTTCGCTTCCATCATTTTCTTTTGTGGTTCGTTGGCGCAAACGTTCGCCTGTTCCACTTGCTTCGGAAACTACGGCGACGTAGGTGGTCCGCCTCCGGCAAACATTCAACATCTTGCCGTCGCAATTTGGGTTTTGATGTTCATTGTCATGTCCGTACTGGGCGGAATCGGCGCATTCAGTCTTCATCTGTGGCGGCACGCTCGGATGCCGACAGAGCCGTTCGACCAACTGATCGAAGAGGATTTGTCCCAATATGAATAAGCTGGCCCTGATTAACGAGTTCCTCGGTCAGCCACCGAATGCCTCCGAACATGGCTACCAGATCGATCACATTATCGAGTTTTGTCACTGGTTCATGGGCGCGCTCTTCGTTGGTTGGTTGCTCTTCTTTTTGTATGTTCTCGTTCGTTATCATCGCAGCCGTCATCCTGTAGCCGATCACGAAGGCGTGACCAGCGGCATCTCTACACATTTGGAATTTGCCGTCGTCCTGATTGAAGCTGTGCTGCTGGTCGGTTTTGCCGTACCGTTGTGGGCGAAACGAGTGAATCAATTCCCCGAAACGCGCGACGCCATTCTTGTTCATGCCATTGGCCAGCAATTTAACTGGACCTTCCATCTCCCGGGTCCCGATGGCGTCTTTGGCCGACGCGATGTCAATCTTGTAACGGCTTCTAACCAACTCGGGTTGGACGCCAACGATCCCGCTGCGAAGGATGACATTGTCGTGCCCGGTGAATTACACATCCCGGTGGATCGCTCTGTCATCATTGAATTGTCGTCCAAGGACGTGATTCATAATTTTTGTTTGCCGCATATGCGCATCGCGCAAGACGCAATTCCCGGCTCGATCATTCCAATGTGGTTTAAGCCGCTTAAGACCGGCACCTACGAGGTGATCTGTGGGCAACTATGTGGTCTCGGGCATTACAGTATGAAGGGCAGTGTCGTCGTTGATACGGCTCAGGACTATGAGGCGTGGTTGAAAGAGCGCGCTGAAATGGCCGCGCAGGCGGCCGCAGCCCCGCCCCCGACGCAGCGTCCGCCCGGTGAACCGCCTCCAGGACCTTCGCCGGCAACCGTGCCGCCACCGGGCGCACCGCCTGCCGGTAGTCAGCCTTCGCCGTCGGCCAGCCCCGGCGCATAGCGCCTTCTTCTGTAGTGGCGGTCTATCACCGCCGATTCCTTTTATGGCCAACTCGATGCTCCAGAGTTCGGCGGTCAGAGACCGCCACTACAGCATCTGGCTCAACCGCTTCGCCTGGCTTAGCGCGGTCGCGACCCTTCTATTGATTTGCAGCGGCGGCATGGTCACGAGCAAAGGCGTCGGCCTCGCGGTACCGGATTGGCCGACGACGTTTGGCTACAACATGTTTCTCTTCCCGGTTTCAAAATGGATCGGCGGAGTTTTTTTTGAGCACACCCATCGCTTGATCGCCTCCACCGTTGGAATGCTCACCATCATTCTTGCAGTGTGGCTTTGGTTTGCGGAATCGCGTCGCTGGGTGCGCATTCTCGGCCTCGCTGCTGTCGGCGCTGTGATCCTGCAGGGAATCCTCGGTGGTTTGCGGGTTACGATGTTGAAAGATCAAATCGGAATTTTTCATGCCTGTCTCGCGCAAGCTTTCTTCGCCTTGATGGTCATCATCGCACTGGTAACCTCGCGGTCATGGAAAGACCAAGTCGCCGCCATTCGCGATGGCAAATCGTTGCAGGCGATTGCACTCCTCACCACCGTCCTGATTTACGTTCAACTGGCGCTCGGTGCCACTATGCGACATCAACACCGCGATCTTTCTATCACGGATTTCCCGACCGCCTACGGCCAGTGGATTCCCGATACCAGTCCGGCCGCAGTCGCAACGATTAACGCTGCTCGCGATCGCATCGGAATGTCGGACGTTTCCGCGGCGCAAATCTGGTTACAAATGGCGCATCGTTTCGGTGCGATTTTGGTCGCCATCGGTGTGATTTGGTTTTTCCTTTGCGTCCATCGCGAGCAAATTTCGCCGCTACGCGGGCTTTCCACAGCGTGGTTGATCGGTGTTTTCGGGCAAATTGGCTTAGGTGCCTGGACCATCTGGAGTAACAAAGCCGCCGATGTCGCTACCACGCACGTTGCCGTCGGCGCGTCGATGCTTGGGCTCGGTGCGATCATCTGCGCGTTTTGCTTCTATCGAAGCGAAAGGCCGGTTTCTCGGACTCATCAACTAAGATCGGATCCGGCCATCGTATGAAGGGTGCGGATTATCAGATGCCAAGCTTCCAGGCTTCGGCTAACCCCGAAGCTGGCCACACCCGCGCATCCGATTTCTCCCAACTAATCAAAACGCGGCTGACATTTTTGGTCCTCATTACCACTGGTGTTGGTTTTTATCTCGGCAGTTCCAATCCGGTCGATGCCGTTCGCTTACTAAACGTGCTGCTTGGGGCCGCGCTCGCAGCGGCCGGTGCATCTGCTCTTAATCAATGGTGGGAGCGCGATCTCGATGCCCTGATGTCGCGTACGCGTACACGTCCAATTCCGGCCGGCAGAATGCGACCGGGGAGCGCGCTGGTTCTAGGGTGCCTCTTCGCTGTCACCGGAATCATTTATCTCGCCATTACCACAAATTTTCTCGCTACAATTCTGACCGCGATCACGGTTGTAATTTACATCTTCGCCTACACCCCACTAAAACGCGTTACTACGCTCAATACTCTGGTCGGCGCGATTCCCGGGGCGCTCCCGCCTTTGATCGGCTGGGCGGCCGCTCGCGATTCGCTCGATTTCGGTGCCTGGACTTTGTTCGCGATTGTTTTCATCTGGCAAATGCCGCATTTCTTCGCCATCGCGTGGCTCTACCGTCACGATTATGAACGAGCCGGTTTTCGGATGTTGTCGAGCGACGACGAAACTGGCATCCGCAGCGCGAGTCAGGCCGTCCTTTTCTGCATGCTTTTGCTATTGATCGCGGGCATCCCGTCTTTCATCGGAATGGCGAATTCAATTTATCTGTTGATTGAAATCATTCTCAGCGGGCTTTTCACCGCCGTCGCGATGCGCTTTCACCGTCTCGCCAGCATCCATAGTGCGCGGCTCCTCTTTTTCTCCTCAATAATTTATCTGCCGCTTCTACTTGCTGCATTAATGTTAACCAAACTGTGACAGCGACTGTTATTTCTACGCAGCCTTTGACGCGGCGAAAATCCCATGTCGCTAATCTCGTCCTCATCCTGTTTCCAATTGTGATTGGCGCAGGAATGCTGTGGTTACGTCACGTCGAAGTTCAACATTTGGCCAGCCGACAAATCCAAAACTATGGCTCGCTCCCGCCATTTCAGCTCACCAACCAGGATGGCAAACCATTCGGTAGTTCCAATCTTGCCGGCAAAATTTGGATCGCAGATTTCATTTACTCCACTTGTCCCGGTCCGTGCCCGATGATCAGCACTCGAATGAGCGAGATGCAAAAACCGCTCGCAAAAACCGACGTGCATTTTGTTTCGTTTACGGTTGATCCGGACAAAGACACGCCCGAGCGGTTGCGTGAATACGCCGGCCAACTGCGCGCCGAACCGGGCCGCTGGGATTTTCTCACCGGCCCGAAATCTGAGATTTACAATTTATCTTTGAATGGGTTCAAACTTGCCGCCGCCGCTCGTAGCAGTGAAAACCCGGAGCCGCTGCACAGCACGCGAATGATTTTGGTCGATCGGCACGGACAAATCCGCGGCTACTACGATGCCATCACGGCCGATGCAATCACGAAACTGTTGGCCGATACGAATCATCTGCTTAAAGAACAGCCGCGGTAACAA
>DATELT010000217.1:0-11607 GCA_035276245.1 Chthoniobacterales bacterium | reverse complement strand
GAGCAGCTTGGACGGGTCGAGGATGTCGAGATTATCGGCATCGTTGTTAACGAAAAGGGAGCAGAGCGGGCAATCACAACTGGCGCGGTAAGCACCCTGGGATATCCGTGCTCGATCTCGGAGACATTCCTGGGCCGAAATCAGAATCAATCTCTGGAGCAGAATCACGTACTGTTGAAGAAAATTAAAGAACAAGCGGACGACGCGGGCCTCGGAATGGTCGCGTATATTTCAATGGCGTTCGGGAATCCCTATGGCGATCCCTGGAGCGAAGACGAGGTGGCGCAGGCTGCCGCAAACATTGCAGATTTGGGGATTCGTTCTATTTCAATTGCCGACACGGTGGGAGCTGCGACGCCCGACCTAATTCGTCGTGTATCGGGGACAGTTATCCCGAATTGCTCTGAATGTGAAATTGGAGTCCACCTGCATAGCACTCGCACTGAAGCGACCGCGAAAGTTCTGGCGGCGTACGATGCTGGATGCCGCCGGTTCGATTCTGCCATTGGCGGGCTTGGTGGATGCCCCTTCGCACAAGACGACTTGGTTGGGAATATTCCGACGGAAGAAGTTTTGGACGCGTTGAAAAAGCGCGGCGTGGCCCTGCCGTTCGACAAACGACTCTCGAACCTCATGGCCATGAACACCGCGATTAGTGACGAATATTCCGCTGGCTTGTAGTCCCCTCGCTCAAATCGAGGAAATAGTTACCTGCTCT
Organism: Chthoniobacterales bacterium; assembly: GCA_035276245.1. Classification (GTDB taxonomy): domain Bacteria; phylum Verrucomicrobiota; class Verrucomicrobiia; order Chthoniobacterales; family UBA10450; genus AV69. The sequence continues at coordinate 10,889 of DATELT010000217.1, read as the reverse complement.
GAGAGAACCACGACGACTGAGCGCTGCGACGACATCGCCTTGGATTTCTGGTATCGCTTCTAAACCTGCACTACGCCAGTGTGGAACAGACCTTTAGCGGGCGGTCGCGCGACATAGCGAAGAAGCTGAACGAGGACATCGCGTGTCTCGTGAGGTTGAATGATAGCATCGATCCAGCCGCGTGCCGCGCCGTAACGAATGTCGGTTTGTTCTTCGTAACTCGCTTTCACTTTCGCGCGTAACTCCTCGAGTTCTTCGGGTTTTGCTTTTTTGTCTCCACGTTCTTTGGCACGAGCAAGAATGGAGAAGACCGTATCGCTGGCCTGGTTCGCGCCCATCACGGCGTAGCGCGCATTCGGCCACGCCAGAATGAAGCGCGGATCATAGGCTTTGCCGCAAAGCGCATAGTTCCCTGCCCCGAATGAACCGCCAACGACCAACGTGATTTTGGGAACAATCGAATTGCTGACGGCGTTCACCAACTTCGCCCCGCTGCGAATAATCCCACTCTGTTCCGCTGCTTTTCCAACCATGAACCCGGTTACGTCTTGAAAAAAAATGATCGGCAACCCGACTTGGTTACAGTCCATGACGAAGCGCGCCGCTTTGTCGGCGCTATCCGAATAAATGACGCCGCCCATCTGAATTCCTTCGGTCTTGGTCCGGACTTGCAGACGCTGGCTCGCGATGATACCAACCGGGCGACCGCCGATCCGCGCATAAGCGGTTACCAAAGTTTTGCCGTAATCGGCCTTGTATTCATCGAGTGATTCGGCGTCGATGATGGTAGCGAGCAAGTCGCGCGCGTCATAGTTTTTGTGCCCGTCGAGACTGATCAAATCGTAAATTGTCTCGCCTGATTTTGCCGGGTCTTTGCCGATGGGCATCTCATACTTCTCGTTAGCTTCCGGAAGCAATCCGACGAGCGAGCGTAATTTTTCCAAGCAGGCTTCATCGTTCTTTTCAAAGAAATCGACGGTGCCGCTGATCTCCGAATGCATTTTGGCGCCACCAAGTTCTTCCTGATCTACGATTTGTCCGATAGCGGCTTTCACCAAGGAGGGACCGGCCAGATAAAGGCCGCTCCCCTCGGTCATCAGTATTTTATCGCACAACACCGGCAGATATGCGCCACCCGCAACACAATTGCCCATGATAGCCGCGAACTGCGGTATGCCGGCAGCGGAAATGACAGAGTTGTTGCGAAAAATGCGCCCGAAGTCGTCCTCATCGGGAAAGATTTCATCCTGCATCGGAAGAAAAACTCCCGCGGAATCGACCAGATAAATCAGCGGCAGATTATTTTCGAAAGCGATCCGTTGGGCGCGGATAAGCTTCTTGGCGGTCTGCGGGAAGAACGCCCCCGCCTTAACCGTAGCGTCATTAGCGATGATCATGCACGGGACATTGGCAACGTTGCCAATGCCGGCGACGGCGCCGGCCGCCGGAACCCGTCCCCATTGTTCGTACATTTTGTAAGCAGCCCAAAGTCCAACTTCGAAAAATTGCGCATTTTTATCCAGCAAACGGGCAAGGCGTTCGCGCGCGACCAACCGTCCTAATTTGTGCTGCCGTTCCTGGCCCGGCTTGCCGCCGCCTTCGCGCAATTGTGCTTCCTCGACACGAATTTGTGCGCACCGATCGCGCAGCGTTTCGGCTTTGGAAGTTCGTAACGACATTGCGATGGACGCTTTAATCCGGCGCGCGCCTTACTTCAAGCACAGGTGATGGGCTCGCAGGGATCGCCACAACACGAAAGCGATACATGCGGAGGGGAAGCGCTTCCGCGCGTCCGGGACATGCAGAAGCATGTCCCTCCGGATTCTGCCGAGACAAAATATAGTCTCCCTGCTCGGTCGGGGCGTCCATTGCACGGCCGCGGCGGCGAAGCACCATGGCTACAACAGATTAGCGTTTGGAGATCGCCTGCTAAAAAGCGTCTGATTCGGAATGGTAACCGGAGTCGCCGCGGATGCTACGCAGGCGATTGCGACTGCCGCGTTCGGAATCGGCCCGATTGAAACAGCCGACCGCCACCTTTACCAAAAACGGAATGGCCGCAAGCGTGCCGAGAGACATGAGTGCGATAGCGGTGGCCTGACGGGCGGGACGTTTGATCCGGTCTGCCACAAGCAAACCAAGGCCGAGTCCGAGGGCAGCCCGAGTCACCGCCAGAAGCGGATCGACCGGTAGATCGCTCGGCGGTTTGGGAATGGGAATCGTTAGCGACATTCGGGTATTCCTATACGTCGCCGCGGTGAAAAATAAATAGGGAAATTGTTGCAAGCATGTAAAAAACAACCGACGAACGTCAGAGGGGACATGGAAATTTATGCATTGGTTCTGGCCGGCGGCAGCGGCGAGAGGTTCTGGCCGTTGAGCCGGCGCGCTTTACCAAAGCAATTGCTGCGCCTGGGCTCGAGCTGTTCACTTCTGGAAGCGACGGTGGCGCGCGTGGAGGGGTTGATTCCCCCAGCCCGCATTCTCGTTCTAACCAACGTCGATCAGGAAAAGGGTGTGCGCGAAGCCCTCAAGACATTTCCTGACTGTAATATCATTGCCGAGCCTTCAAAGCGAGATACTGCCGCTGCCATCGCACTCGGCGTCGCTTGGGTAGCAGCGCGCGATCACAGCGCCGCGATGGCTGTTCTGCCGGCCGACCATGTGATTAAGGACACGGCTTCGTTTCAGAAAATTGTCCGGGATGCGGTCGAAGCCGCGCAGAGTAAAGGCGCGCTGATTACGATTGGCATTCGACCAACATCAGCCCATCCCGGTTTCGGTTACATTGAAATGGGCGAACCAATTCTGGGAAAACCCGGTCTTTTTCGGGTGGTGCGTTTCCGCGAAAAGCCAAATGTCGATCTGGCGGAGTCCTTTATTCGCAAAGGAAATTTTCGCTGGAATGCGGGCATGTTTGTTTGGACGGTTCCGACGATTCTGACAGAGTTCAACCGGCACGCGCCCGAGTTCGGCCGATTTATTGCGATGATGAGCGCACCGGACGCTTTCGAGAAAAACTGGGCCGAGCAATTCTCCAAGCTTTCGAAAACCTCATTCGACTATGCGGTCATGGAACATGCCGATCGCGTTCTGGTGCTGGAAGCGGAATTCGATTGGGACGATGTCGGTGGCTGGCAGGCGGTGGCACGGTATTTTGAAAAAGATAACCGCGGCAATGCTGCCAACTGCGGTCTGACGGCGCTTGATGCCAGCGACAACATCATCTTCGATGATAGTGGTAGAAACGTCGCGTTGCTTGGAGTGAATAATCTAATTGTCGTTAGGACGCGAGACGCAGTGCTGGTATGTCATCGGCATCACGCGGAGAAGATCAAGAATTTGGTCGCGAAGTTACCGGAAGGATTGCAGTGAAGCCGGTTCTTGGCGTCGATCTCGGTGAAATGCGCACCGGAGTCGCTCTTTCCGATGACCTGCGGGTGCTGGCGCATCCCTTGGAGACGATCGCAAGCGCATCCTCGAAGGCGGTCGCGCAGCGGCTGAAAAGGATCGTCGCCGAAAGAGATGTCGATTGCGTGGTGGTCGGGCTGCCGCGCCAGATGAACGGTACGCTTGGTCCGGCCGCGAAAAATGCTCAACGTTTTGTCGACAAATTGCGGTCACTTGTTTCCTGCGAAGTTGTAACCTGGGACGAACGGCTTTCGACCGCTGCGGCGGAGAGGGCGTTGCGTGACGCGGGCAGGAAAACGCGCGACACACGCAACATTCGCGACCAGGTGGCGGCGCAAATTATCCTGCAAAGTTATCTCGACCGGCTCAATGCCTGAAACGCGCCGGCTCAAGTTAGTCATCAGTTACGACGGGCGAGATTTCGCGGGCTGGCAGAGTCAAAAGACGGGAAACACCATCCAGGACAATCTCGAAGCAGCGTTCGAACGCGTCTGCGGACGGCGCCTGAAGGTGACCGGCTCCGGCCGAACCGATTCCGGCGTTCACGCGCTTGGGCAATGTGCGCATGTGGACGTGCCGGCTGCACAATTCCCGGCCGATCGATGGCTGAAGGCCTTAAACGGCGTGCTCCCGCAAACGATTCGGATCTTGCGCTCGTGTTTTGTTTCGAACAGTTTTCATGCTCGCTTTTCCGCCAAGGGAAAAGTTTATCGTTACCGGATTATAAATGGATTGGTCCGACCACCATTGGAGATCGGTCGGGCATGGCACATCGCGGGGTTGCTCGACCGTGATTTGCTGGGGCGGGCCGCAGCGCTATTCCACGGTCGGCACGATTTCGCTGCCTTCGCCGCAAATCGCAGAAAAAAAGAGCGAAGTACTGTGAGGACAGTAGAATACGCTCGAGTAACCAGACGGCGAGATTTAATCGAGATCGAATTTGTGGCTGACGGATTTCTCTACAAAATGGTGCGACTGATGGTTGGGTCGATCGTCCGCTGCGCGTTGGGAAAAGAGCGCCTGCAATCGATAGAATTGCGTTTGGAGCGTCCCTCGCGCGCCGCTAGCCGTTTTGTCGCGCCTGCAGGAGGGCTTTACTTGGTTCGCGTTTGCTACTAACTCACCCACGAAGCTAGCGGTCGTCGCGGCCCAGCTGATTTTCCAGGATTTTGCCGAGTAGAACAAGAGCAACGCCACAAAACATTCCCTTGGCGAAGAAATAGGTCGGGATTCCTCCGGCCACGACGTTGCCGATGACGATCGGCTTACCTTTGTCCTCCTTCATCGCCGCAAATGAGCAGAGAACAAAAACCAGGAGAGCAATTAACGGATTAAAAATTCTCAAGTAGGTGCGCATGGGCCGAGAGCATGACGAAACGATCTGCGAAACGCGAGCAAAAGTCGGACCGGGCTCGGGAAACACGCGCGTGAAAACTGGCAAAAGCAAGCAGCATAGTGCCACAGCGCTGCCGGCTTCCAGGTTTCTCTTATTTTAACCGCGGCAGGAGGCGCTCCAGGATGATCGCGATCGATTCTTCCACAGTTTGCTGATGAGTTTGTACCACTATCTCCGGATCTACCGGGGTCTCATACGGCGCGTCGATGCCAGTGAATTCACGGATCTCCCCTGCCCTCGCCTTTTTGTAAAGGTTTTTCGGATCCCGCTCTTCGCAGACTGCAAGCGGCGCCTCGACGAAGACTTCAATAAATTCAGCATTACCTTCCATTGCAATCGCGCGAGCGCGCTGCCGGTCGGCCCGATACGGCGAAATAAAGGCGGTGATGACGACGTTGCCGGCGTCAGCCATCAACTTCGCTACTTCGCTGACCCGCCGAATATTTTCGACCCGGTCATCGGGCGAAAACCCGAGATTGGAATTCAAACCATGCCGGATGTTGTCGCCATCCAAAATGTACGGATGCATTGCTCGAACAAAGAGTTCGCGCTCGAGCGCTTGCGCGATGGTGGATTTTCCGGAGCCGGAAAGCCCAGTCAGCCAGATGACAGCGCCACGATGTCCATGTTGGCCGGCGCGCGCCTGCGCATTTATCTTCCCTTCGCTCCAGAAAATGTTCTTGCTCTTCACCGCAGCGCGATCGGTGTAAACGCCGCCGTGAATAATTCCGCCGCCGCAAATCATGCCATCGTCGACCAGAACAAAACGGCCGAGTGGTGGAACGCGATCGTGGTTATCCAGGACGATCGGCGCACGCGTTTGAATGGTCAGGCGGCCGACCTCATTTCGCTCCAACTGCTCAGTCTTGGCCGCGCTTCGCTCGAGGGATGACGAATCCATCACTTCATCGAGTGATACGATCTGGCATTTGACTTCCTGGGTTGCCAAGCGCGCGGAGTAGAGATGCGCCAAACGTGCGGGTTGCCGTGCGATCCAGAAAAGATCCGCATGAAACCGATTCGTTTCGATCGGTGCATTTTTCGAGTGTGAGCCTACGTAACCGCGCTCGACGAAAATTTGCTCACGCAACATGACCCCGACGGAATCTCCGGCAATGGCCATTTCGTTGTTTGCGCGATCCGACGCGTTATCCGAGTAGGGTTGCCAGCTCTCGATCGATTGTACGATCGACGTTTTATTGGCGGGCGAGAAAACCAATTCGTCGCCAACTCGAATCATTCCGGTTTCGATACGGCCGGCGATGATCCTGCGCTCGTCGAATTTGTAAACATCCTGCACGCAAAACCGGAGCGGCAGCTCGACCGGCGGAGCGAGTAGCGCCATGTCATCAAGCGCATCGATCAGGGTCGGCCCCATGTGCCACGCCATTTTTTTGCTGCGCGAAATGATGTTTTCCCCAAATCGGGCCGACGCGGGAACGAAAACGCGCGGCTCCAAATTCAGCGTCTTCAAAAATTGGCAGTATTTGTCTTCAATCTCGCGAAAGCGCGCTTCGGAATAATCTGCCAGGTCCATTTTGTTAACTACAACGCAGAACTGCTGCACACCGAGCAGACTCAGCAAGTAGGCGTGGCGCTTCGATTGTTCCTGGACGCCTTCATTGGCAGCAATCACCAGCACGGCTGCGTCCGCGTTCGCCGCGCCCGTGATCATATTTTTCAAAAACTCCTTGTGACCTGGTGCGTCGATAATCATGTAGTTCCGCTTGGCGGTTTTGAACGGAATCTGCGTAGTATCGATCGTGATATTTTGTTCCTGTTCCTCGAGCAGGGCATCGAGGAGAAACGCGAATTCGAACTCCATGTTTTCCGCCGTGCAGGCGCGCTGGACCTGCTCGAGCTTCCCTTCCGGCAATGAACTCGTGTCGCTTAAGATGCGACCGATTAGGGTCGACTTGCCATGGTCAACATGACCGACGAAGACGATTTTTACACGGCTACTCCCCTCTGTCATAGAAACCCCTTCGCCCGCAGTTTCTGCATCGCATTACGCTCATGATGGTCCTGTGCACGGCCCGCACGCTCGCTCGTTCGCGTGGTTTCCAACTCAGCGATGATGGCGTCAATGGTGTCGGCGTTGCTTTTGATCGGTTTCGTGATCGGGCTGCAACCGAGGGAGCGATAACGCTGACCGTTTTTCGCAAAATACATTTTCGGGATTGGAATGTTTTCGCGCTGGATGTAGCGCCAGATATCGACCTCGGTCCAATCGAGCAGCGGTTGCACCCGCACGTGTTCGCCCTTGGCAGCGGTAGTTGCGAATTGTCCCCAGAATTCCGGCGGTTGATCCTTGTAATCCCACTCAAATTGCGCATTGCGTGGCGAAAAATAGCGCTCCTTGGCCCTGGTCGGGTCTTCGTCCCGCCGAATACCGGTGATGAGCGCATCCCACCCGTGCTGGGCCATCGCCTGTTGTAGCGCCACGGTTTTCAACTCGTGCGTCACCGTTACCGGATCGTGCGTCTCGTAACCGACACCGCGTGCACGCGCCTCTTCGTTGACCTTCACCACGAGATTCAGTTTGTAATGCGTCGTAGCCCATTCCCGGAATTCGAGCATCTCCGGAAACTCATAAGTAGTATCGATGTGCAAAACCGGAAACGGCACCCGGCCGAAGAACGCTTTGCATGCTAACCAGATCAAGACGTTTGAATCCTTGCCCATCGACCATGGCATCGCGATGTTTTTGAAGGAGTGATAGGCCTCGCGAAAAATAAAGACACTCTGGTTTTCCAGTCGATCGAGATGTGTGCGGGTTGTAGTGGTCATTGCAATTTTTTGCGAGCGCGTTCTATACAATCCAGAAGGGGTAATTGCAAAGACGGGGCCCTCCGATGTAGCAGGTTCCGTGCGCTCTTCAGCTGTAACTCGGTCATCCTGAGGTGCGGATGAGCCACGAGTCACGCGACACTAAAAGGAAGCAGATTAAAAAGACCGCCTCAGAAATGCCGATCCGGCAGGCATCAAACAGGAAGCGGCCTTCGCTGCATCGCCCCCGCTCATTATCTTGCATGCCTATGCGGTGACGTTAGTGTTGAGCTGTGCCAGAAGTCGCTGCTTACGATTCAAAGATTGAGGGCAATATCGTCTTCACTCAGCTTGATGCGGCAATGAATTGGATGCGGAAAAACTCACTCTGGCCCATGCCGATGGGCCTGGCCTGTTGTGCGATTGAATTGATGGCAACAGCCGCTTCCCGATTCGATATCGCGCGGTTCGGCTCCGAGGTGATGCGATTTTCTCCGCGACAATGTGACGTCATGATTGTCGCCGGCACCGTCACCTACAAGATGGCGCTGGCTGTTAAACGGATTTGGGAGCAAATGCCGGAACCGAAATGGTGTATCGCGATGGGTGCGTGCGCGTCGAGCGGCGGCATGTATCGAAGTTACGCCGTCCTGCAAGGCATCGATCAACTGATCCCAGTCGACGTTTACATCTCGGGATGCCCGCCGCGCCCGGAAGCGCTTCTGGAAGGACTAATGCGTTTGCAGAAAAAAATCGAGGGCGAACAGTCGTTCCTGGCGCAGAAACCTCGACTCGCAGCCGGGCTGGTGCCGGAACTCGAAAAGAGACCTTCCATGCGTGCCTACGTTCGCGGCGTGGCTACGGCCCCGACATCAAAGGCAACATAAGATGACTGGATCCGAGTTGCTGGAATCGCTGAGTCGTTTGCTCGGCTCAAAAATTCAAAGCCGGATCGAATTTCGGCACGAGACCACGTTCACTATTCAACCGGAAGATTTGCACGAAGTGGCCAGATTCTGTCGAGACGAAATGTCGTTCGATTATTTGATCGATATTTCCAGCGTCGATAACCTGGGTGAGGAACCGCGCTTCGAAGTTGTTTATGAGCTTTACTCGATGACACTTGCGAGTCACCTGCGGATAAAGCTCGCAGTGAGCGAAGAGGTCTGCGCGGTCGACACCGTGTCAGACATTTGGCCGACAGCGGATTGGCATGAACGCGAGATTTACGACATGATGGGGATTCGTTTCAACAATCATCCGGATCTGCGGCGGATTTTAATGTGGGACGGCTATCCGTTCTTTCCACTGCGCAAGGATTTTCCGCTGGAAGGTTTGCCCAGCGAAATGCCCGACGTCGCGTTTACTTCTGCTGCTCCGATGGAAGGCGGGCCATTTGTCACTCAGCCGTCGACCGCCACGGCAAAAGATCGCGAGCCGCGCGCGAGACGACCCGAAGTCAGCCAGTAGTGAAAGCCGCGAGACGTGACATCGAGGTAAGCTTCTTGGAGTGTGCCTGCGGAACATCGCGACGACGGCACTCTGCTAGACTGTTGGAAAGTTGGGATGTGCAAAGCGTTGTCGCGCTGCGCTTGCACCGCACTCTACAAGGTTGTTAGCTCGATCTCGTTAGCTTGCGGCGTCATCTTTTATCTGCACTGGCTTTACTGCTGATCGCAGCAACGGTTGCATTCATCTTTCAACAGAACCAGAGACCGTCAGGAAACAGGCCGCCGAAGGCAGACAAGATCCTGGTCGAGAAAGCAGCCCGGCGGTTAACTTTGTTTTCCGCCGGTAGGAAATTGAAGGAATATCGTGTTGCGCTCGGCTTCTCGCCGATTGGGCCAAAAGAGCGCGAAGGAGACGGCCGCACGCCGGAAGGAATTTACATTATCGATTTTCACAAGCCGGACAGCGCCTTTCATCGAGCGTTGCACGTTTCGTATCCAAGTGCGGAAGACAGTGCGCGAGCAGCAGAGGCGGGCGTATCGCCCGGCGGTGACATTATGATTCATGGATTGCCTAGCGGTCTCAGAACGTTGGGCGCGGCCCATCGGTGGCGCGATTGGACTGCAGGCTGCATTGCCGTTACCGATCCCGAAATCGACGAAATCTATAGTTCAGTGAATGACGGAACGTCCATCGAAATCCAGCCGTGATGGAACGGAGGGACATGCTTCCGCATGTCCTGGAGACGCGCGGAAGCGCGTCCCTCCGCGAAGAACCTGCCAAGCCGCTTACCAACGTAGCGCAGTCGGAATTGTACAATGTCTGGGGCCAAACATAGTTTAGAATGGCGTTTCGCAGAAACGCCCTACAATTTCGGCGCGGCCTCAGTCAGCATCCGCCCGAAATTCGTTGCCGTATTTGTTTCTATAACGAGGACTTCTCCATGCGAAAGTTTTTCTGCTGAGAGTCGCGTCGCCAAATTCGTTATGCAGGAAAATCCGGCGACCTCGATTCCGAGCTGAATAGCTTCGAGAACTGTTGACATACCGACGGCGTTGGCGCCGAGTTTTCGTAGCATGCCGCCCTCAGCGGCAGTTCGCGCGCCAACCTCAGGCCGCTGAGATAGGGGGCGCGTTTGCCGGCTTACGCGTCGTCGCCATCACGTCTGGGCGCGGCGAATCGTCGCGTGGCGGAGCGGTTTTGGTTTCCTGCCTCGGATAGGCAATCCGGCTGTGCAGCATCGTCATCAACGTAAAACGAAAACGCTCGGCGATGATCCGAATATCGCGCAAAGTCAGATCGCACTCGTCGAGCTGGCGATCACTAATACGCTGGTCAATAATATCGTTGACCAGTTGCTCGATTTTCGCAGGCGTCGGTTTCTCCAAGCTGCGTGACGCGCTTTCGACCGCATCGGCCAGACTGACAATCGCGCTCTCTCTCGTTTGCGGTTTCGGTCCGCTGTAACGGAAACTTTCCTCGCGCACTTCCGGTATGTCATCCTGGCGCATTTTCATAATTTTGCCACCAGCACGCGCGTCTTCATGCATCTGAAGCGCGCGTTTGTAGAAATAATAAACCAGCGAAGTGCCGTGGTGTTCCTGAATGATGTCAATGATGCGCTGGTTCAGTTTGTATTTGAGAGCAAGATCGACCCCTTCTTTGACGTGCGCGATAATGATCAACGCGCTCATGGTTGGCGCCAGGTCTTCGTGCGGATTTCGCTCGAAGCTCATGTTTTCGGTAAAATAATCAGGCTTCACTAGTTTCCCGACGTCGTGGAAATATGCGCAAACGCGGCAGAGGGTTGCGTTGGCGCCGATCGCTTCCGCGGCGGCTTCAGCCAGGTTCGCTACGACGAGAC
>DATELT010000216.1:0-2539 GCA_035276245.1 Chthoniobacterales bacterium | reverse complement strand
GGTGCGTAAATGTTAACCACCGCGTCCACGAGTGCGTCGATCCGGGTCCGCCGTTCTGCCTCCGTCAGCAACGCCGGTTCATGCCGATGCGTGCGATAAATTCGGATCCCATTCTCGCGCCGCACCACGCGCACCAAGCCGCGATAGTGCAACGCGTCGAGCATGTGTGTCGTGGCGTTCGATGAACCGCCCCAATAATTCCGGACCCGGCCGTGCGCAAAATGTTCTTCTACCTCGCGGGGATGCACCTCGCCGCGTGATTCGACGAACTTAAGCAGCAGTTGGGCTTTCTTTCGCTCCGCGGTCGACCAGACCCCCATGCCTGCCGCGGGGATGCGGACGTCGGGTCGCGGATGCATCAACGCCTGCAGCTCACGAGTGACAAAGCCGTAGTTAACGAACGTATCTTCTTCGATGCCTAACGAGACGTAGTTCCGTTCCAGATCGCCCGCGCGATAGTCCTTTACCCGATGCCGTAGGATGAGGTCCTGAGCTCGGGCCGGCGCGCGGATCGGGTCTGCTTGGACGAACCGCATCCGACCAATCGCGCGTCGGAGCGTCGTCGGCGGAAAAAGCGACCGCGCCGCGGCAAACCGCCGCAGATCATCTGACGTGATCGGTCGCATCAACATACCTTCGCCAGGGCATGAAGATTTCAACATTGACCGAGACTATTGTCGCTCGGCTTTGAAGGCTTCAGTCGGTCGGGTTAGCTCGTCCGCCACGTGTTCAGCCAATTATTCGGAACACGTTATTTCAGGAAAGTCATGTCAGCGCGAAGGAGCCACGCCAGCCCGAGCAACAATGTAAGAAAGAATGCGATGCCAAACGTTGTTGCAGTGAGAGTGAAAAATAAAGAGCGTTGGACGCGTTTCCTCAGCCTGCACGGTGAACCAACCTGTTTGGCGCCCCGTGGAAGAGAAGGCAACGGGCTCTCAAGAGTCTGGATTTGTTGGTCAGTTGCGTAGCTTGATGGGGTCCACTCCGTTTTCCGCTGCGTTTCCATCATCCGAAGAGACCGCTAGCCACGCGGATTGGTTACGTGCATTTAGAATTTTTCCGAAACACCGCCACGTTGGCTTAGACCGACCAACCCAAAAGGAGAGCGGACTGCGAAACTTTAAAGCGAGATCCCAGCCGTAAGCGATAAAAGGAAAGTGAGCCTGCCGCGAGGGACGGCGACAGCTACAACGCGATCGGTCCCGCGAATCTTCCGCGGGCACTGCCGTCTTTAAAGTCGATGGCGAGCTTGATTGCTGGCACGCCTTTTTGCCCTCGCGGAGGATAGATTGTCAGGCCGCGGACTTTGCCGTCGGGGCCGGTTTGAAATGTGACTTTGACAGGGAGCTCGGTGGCGAAGAAATCGTGCTGACTTTCCGGACGGATCCGGAGTTTCGGAAGACCCCAGTCGGCAGGCGATTCGAGCGTCAGAAAATCGTTCTCGCGCGCGACGATAAAAATTCCTTCTCCCTTCGCTTCGTAGCGGCCAACGTAGGAATCGAGAATTCTTGGATCAAGCGCGATCTCGATGTGTTTTTTGTTCGCCGGTTTGGCCAACGGAAAATTTGGCCGGAGTAAATGTCGCGCGATGTCGCCAACGTTTCCAATCTGGTTCGTGAGCACGACGACCCCGACCCGCGACATCGGATCGTACGCGATTGCACTCGCGTAACCGAACGAGCTACCGTCGCGAAAAATTATTTGATCTCCATCCTTTCCATAAATATTCCAGCCCAATGCCTGTTCATTACCCGGGTTGACCGGACGATGAACGCCAAGAGCTATTTTCATCGCCGGCGCGAGCGGTGAAGACTGGTATCCCATGCATTCGGAAAGAAATGTCAGAAGATCGTTGGCCGTTGAATAGAGACCGCCACCGGCAGGCATGATCGAGTAAACCGACATGGCTGAAACAGCTGGCGCCGGTTGCAACGCGTTATCATGACCGGGCGCGAGATTGGATTTCATCTTCTCCGATAATTCGAAATCCGTTTCGGTCATTTTCAGCGGAATAAGGACACGCTGGCGGATCAGAGTCCGAGCCGGACTGGCGTTATTACCGGCGCGGGTGGCGAGCGCTTCACTCAAAACCCAGTAACCGATATTCGAGTATTCCCAGTCCGCGCCGATCTCGCCGGTTAATTGATAACTGGCCAGGTAACGCTTGAGATCGGCGGCGGAATATTTCGCGGCGGCGGGATCGTTCAACGGCGGGGCGTCCGCCGGCATAAACGGCAGACCTGAAGTGTGTGTGGCAAGATCGACCAGCGTGATCGAACGACCGTTCCGTTCCGGAAGCTTGATGCCCGGTAAATACTTTGAGGCCGGATCGGAAAGAGCGACTTCCTTTTTCTCGACCATGTCGGCCAATAGAAGTGCGGTGAAAACTTTGGTGACAGAGGCGATCTCGAAAACGGTGTCGCCATCCAACGGGCGCGCGTCACCCGCATTTCGATGCCCGTAGGAAATAATCCTGCGGACGTCTGAGTCGGACTGATGGTCCGAGCCGGACTGGCGCTCGATTACGCCGACAACAATT
>DATELT010000215.1:0-3159 GCA_035276245.1 Chthoniobacterales bacterium | reverse complement strand
CATTACGGGCGGATGGAACCAGATTGGATGTGGAGCTGGCCATCACGCCATACCAGGTGAACGGCAAGCCGGTTTTCACCGCCTATGTGCGCGATATTACGGAGCGAATGCGGAACGAAGCGCGCCGGTCGGCGCAATACGCCATCGCCTCCTTAATTTCAGGACAAGCACCCTTAATCGAAATCGGACCAAAAATTCTGAGTACAATCGCGCGCAGCGGCCGGTGGTTGTTCGCGGCTCTCTGGGTCTTAAACAAAAATGGAAAGCTCACCTGTCATTCAACCTGGGGTTCGGCCGAACGCGACATGGATCAGTTCGAGCAGGAGACACGGCGCCGGGTGTTCTCCAGCGGCGAAGGTTTGCCGGGGCGAGTGTTGGTGGCGCGCGCGCCGATGTGGCTGCCTAATCTTGAAAGCGAAACCAATTTCCCGCGGGTGCTGTTTGCGCGAATGAGCGGATTGTACGCTGCCTTTGTCTTTCCATTAGTGGGCTCGACCGGAATTAACGGGGTGATTGAGCTTTACAGCGACGAACTGACCCCGCCGGATGACGATCTCCTGCGTCTTGCCGGCGCTTTGGGAATTCAGGTTGGACTTTACCTGGAGCGGGAACAAACGGGAGAGGAGCTGCGAAGGCAGAAGGAGGCGGCCGTGACGGCGAGCCAGGCGAAGGACCGCTTCCTGGCGGCTCTCAGCCACGAATTGCGAACGCCACTAAACCCGGTCTTGATGTGGGCGTGCTCAGCGTCCGAAGAATCGAACATCGATCCCGAAATGAAACAGGGTTTGAAAATGATTTGCCGCAACATCGAAATGGAAGCGCGCCTGATCGATGACCTGCTTGATCTCACCCGCATCGCACGCGGCAAACTTCAAATCAATGTCGAACTGTGTCGCGCCGACGCGCTGTTCAATCACGCTCTGGAAATCGTTCGCAGCCAGCTATCGGCAAAGAATCTGAAACTCTCGGTTGATCTAAGCGCGAGCAATCATCAGATCATGGCCGATCCGATACGCATCGAACAGGTCTTTTGGAACCTGTTAAACAACGCCTACAAATTCACGCCGGAAAACGGTGAGGTGACAGTGCGCTCCTACGATTTGGAGCCGAACCGCGTTGCCTTCGAAATCAGTGACAACGGCCGCGGAATTGACGAGGAATTAATGCCGAAATTGTTTACTGCTTTTGAGCAGGGAGAACGCAGCGGCGAAGGCCTCGGTCTGGGACTGGCCATTTGCAAAGCCGTTCTCGAAATGCACCAGGGGAAAATTAAGGCTGCCAATAGACCGAACGGCCGGGGCGCAGTATTCACGGTGGAACTAAAAACGGCGCCGCCTCTCGGTGTCGTTGTTCCGATGCAGCGGAAGCCTCCGACAATTTCGTCGCGCAAACTAAATATTCTAATCGTGGAAGACCACGAAAATACAGCTGCAGTGATGAGTAAGTTATTGAAACGTAACGGGCATGAGGTCATGACTGCGTCGACGGTGCGTCAGGCGCTGCATCTATTGCGCACGACTCCGCTCGATCTTCTCGTTAGTGATCTTGGTCTGCCCGATGGCGACGGTTTCGAGGTCATGACTGAGTTGTCAAAAATCAGCGATGCCAAGGGGATCGCCATCAGCGGTTATGGGATGGATGAAGACTTGGAACGCAGCAGTCGCGCCGGTTTTTCCGCGCATCTAACCAAGCCGATAGATGTGCAGAAGTTGCAGGAAACAATTCTGCAGGTGACTGCGGCGGCGTAGCAAGACTCCGCTCGGGATAACGAGAGTTCACAACCGCTCCGCGATTTCGCGAAGCAGTTCTACATCCTGCTCGGCGGTCGCGACGGATTCCTCGAGACGTTTGAGTAACGCGATTTCGCTTTTGTTGCGGTCGGGCCGCTCAATCAGTTTGCGGTGCATGGTGATTCGCTCGTTCATCGCCCGCATCGCAGTCCAGAGGGCGCGCTCCAGCGCTTCACTGTGAGCGACCGAGAGCCCTTCCGGTGTGAAGGAGTGCCCCACCTTGCAATTGAATTTCGCCATTTCCCCTTCGCGGACCTCGTAGAGCGGTCCATTGCATTCCGGGCAGGCCAAAGGAACGAAGTCCGCCTCCGGTTGCCTGACAATTTTGCGATTCAATCTATTGCGCCGCGGATTCTTTTTCCCGTTCTGCGATGTTTTGCTCTGAGTATTTTTGCCCTTTGACATATCGACTAGCAGGCTGGCGATTTTTTTGATCGGCAGACAATGATCCACCTTTACGTACTCAAGCGCATTGCGCGGCATATCGGGTACGCTGGCCTCGGCTGGATCCTGGACGACGGTGATGCCGTCACGCGATTTGATGGCAAAAAGACCGGCCGAGCCGTCGTCGAGCCCGCCGCTGAGAAGCACGCCGACAACTCGATCGCGCATCGCGCGCGCGGCGGTGCGAAAGAGCACATCGATGGCGGGGCGGTGTCCATTTTCGCGTGGTCCTTTCGCGAGCCGCACGACACCATCTTCGATTCGCATGTGTCTATCGGGGGGTGCGACATAGATTCGGCCCGGCTCATATTTTTCGTCATCATAGGGGTGACGCACCGGCAGTTGCGTGCACCGTTCCAGGATGTACGGGAGCGCGCTGGCCCTGCCGATGTGCATGACAATAAAGACCGAGCCGGTAAAGTCCTGCGGTAAATTTTTTACCAGTTCGCAGAGCGCTTCCACACCGCCGGCAGAAGCTCCCACCACGACGATATCGCGTGCGGCCACACTGAGGATTCGCTTGTGGAGCAGCATTTTGGCTGGTTTGGAGCGCGATTTAACGAACGCGAATATCGTCCGATTAGTCTGCCGCGCAGCGATCTGTTCTGGGGAGCCACGCGAGGCGCGCTCGCTCCCCAGATTCATGCGCAACGCTAAACTAGGACACCGCATGAGATGTGCAACGCCGCGCAATCGGGTCTTGAGTCTTCGCGCGTTGGGCACATATATTATCTTGATGGCGAAGCGCAAAAATCCGCGGGCGACGTCGGCGCGAAAAAATCGCGCTGGCGAAAGGTCGAGTGCGCGGAAAAAAGCAGTGCCGTGTCCGATTGTTGGGATCGGCGGCTCTGCCGGTGGATTCGAAGCGGCAATGGAGCTGCTCGATCATTTGCCGCCGAAGAGTGGAATGGCGTTTGTCATCGTC
>DATELT010000214.1:0-8855 GCA_035276245.1 Chthoniobacterales bacterium | reverse complement strand
ATGTTCCCAGTACGAGGTGGCCCGTTTCTGATGCGGTAATGGCAAGCGAGATCGTTTCCAAATCGCGCATTTCGCCGACCATAACCACATCCGGATCTTCACGCAGTGCTGCGCGCAGTGCCATGCTGAATGAGACGGTATGAGTGTGAACTTCGCGTTGGGTGATGTGGCACCCCTTCGGTTTAAAGACGTATTCGATGGGATCCTCGAGTGTGATGATGTGTTCGCGCCGCTCGAGATTCACTTGCTCCACCAATGCGGCCAGAGTCGTCGATTTCCCACTCCCGACCGAGCCGGTGACAAGGATTAGTCCGTTGTGATAACGTGTCAGCAATTTCAGATGCTCGGGCAACCCGAGTTCGTCCATGGTGCGAACGCGCGTGTTAATGATTCGAAAGACGATGTCGGTCCCGAGACGTTGACGGACGACGCTGGCCCGGTATCTGCCTTTTGCGTTGGCGTAGGCAAAGTCGGCATCGCCGCGTTCATCGATCATCGTTCGTTGCCCATCGGTCAAAAAGGAGTCGGCTAATTTTTTCGTCTGTTCCGCTTTGAAACGCGGCGCGTCCGCCCAGATTGGTCGCAACATGCCATGAAGGCGCCAGATCGGCGGCGCGTTTACTCCAAGATGAATGTCGGAAGCACCGGCCTCCTGACCAAATGCGAGATATTCATCAACGTGACGAAGCAACTGAGCACTCATCGCGTTATCATCATGCCATTTCGAGAGCAACAAGGTAAGCTCAAAATCGGCAAATCGATCGATTGATTCGCAAATTGACGCCGATCAGCGCATATCCAATCGGTCCCACTAATCTGAGTGAATCTGCGAAAACGGCGGACGATGGGGAAAAATCAACGCCTCGTCCGCGATCGGGCGGAATAGCCACTAAGCTTGTTCGTCACAAACTTAATCAGCGTTGGCCGAAGCAGGGTTGCCGCAAACTTCAGGATGCCGACGAGTGCTCCGGCCTCGAGCAAGCCTTTGCCATTCTGCTTCGAGTTCTCTTTCGAGCGCATGTAGACTTTTTTCCGCCGCGCCGGCGCGACGGCGATCAACAATCCAACCACCGCAATCGCTCCAATCCAGATCGCGGGTTGGTCGCGAAACGAATTCTTAACCTTCCGTGGGAAATCCAGCTCGTAACGCAGCCCATTTAGCTCCCGTCCCAGCCGATCGCGCGAAAGGGCGATATCGCTTTTTATCGCGGCTCGGTCTTTCCGAGGGATTTCAGCCATTGTTGATCTCTTTTTAGTTCCGCGCGGGTTTCGGGGTAAAGCCGGCCGGTCAGTTTCGCTTTTGCTAACAAGACACAGACGAGAGCCAGGCCGACGTGGAGCAAGCCGGCGCCAAGTGCAATCCATGTCCACGAAACACCGCTGCGATGAGCGATGCCAGCGATCAGGCTCGCCAGGATAAAAATGTATCCGAAGATCACGGCGATCAGTGCGGCCAATGCGAAGGCAATCACCGCCGCCAATTGCAGCAGCAGCGCCTTTGACTCGACCGCCAGAAGCGCGGCTCGAGTCTCAACGTACGCGAACAACGCGCTGATTAGCCCGATCGCATTGTCGATCAACCCGGCGTGTCCAGCCGGATTGTGCACTCTCGCGCCGGCGCGGGCCATGAGGCAGGCCTAGCGCCGGAAGATCAGACCCAAAACGAAACCGATCCCAAGCGCGGTCAAGACCGCCTTCATCGGATTTTCGCGAACATAATCTTCGCCGTCCTCTTGCAGCGTGCGAACGCGCACCTTCGCGTCGTCCCAGGCTTGGGTGGCTTTGTCGCGATAATCCCCGGCCATCGCCGTTGCCGCCGACTTTAGGTCTTCAGCCGCACGACGCGCATGAGTCTTACTGCTCTCGAGTTTGTTTTGCGCGCTACTAGGCGCGCCACTTTGGTTTTCTTCAGCCATGATCGTCCTCCAAATGTTTATGGTTTGCCGCATTATCCGGTCGCCCAGGCTGATGCGCAAACCTTTCCGTCATCCGTTATTTTAAACGAAATTGAGGGGCCTGCTGCGCTTGCGGCTTTTTACGATCTGAGCGAAAAAGGGCAGAATTTACCGGATGATGCCGGCTAAAGGGGAGATCCTTTAAAAATCCAATTCTGTTAATCCTTTCTCTAAACTACTGTTCGCGGAAAATAATCCGCGCTTTGGTCAGGTCGTAGGGTGACAGTTCCACCGAAACCTTGTCGCCCGGCACGATGCGAATGAAATGTTTGCGCATTTTGCCGGAGATGTGAGCCAGGACGTTGCGCTGACCGGGCAGATCGACTCGAAACATCGTGCCCGGCAACACTTGCGTTACTGTTCCCTCGGTGATGATCTGCGCTTCCTTTGCCACCCCGTAAAATGCCAGCGGGCGCGGAAACTTCAACCAGCCACCAGCCGACGATTGAAACGCTGTAGCGGCGCATTATGAGCGCCGAACAGTGCCCTGACCCAAGCCGCGACGATCATAAACCGCCGCTACAGTAAATATCAGCGCAGGTTTTCCGCTAAGGACGCAACGATGCTTCCGGAAAGAACTCTCCGATTTCTTGCCGCTTCCACCACGCGCCCGTGGTCCGATGTTCTTCTGAAGTCGTGAACTGATATTTGAACAGCACGGCCCGGACGTATTTCGGCGGCTTATCGGGAAATGGATTGCGGGCAAGTAACCGCGTCACGCTGGGTTCGTTCTCGAGCAAACGCACGACGAAATTTCCGAACCATTGCTCCTGTCGCGGTCCGCCTAATGCCGCAAACCACATTTGCCAATCCAATCGCGGCTGATGCGGTGCGCACCAGCCTGGCGCCCGCTTCACGTCGCCAGGTTTCCATTTGAATTCGTAGGCAACCCAATCAATGCCGTCGGCGCTGCCTTCGACTTGAATTTCCGGGCGCTCTTTTGTCATGACACGGAAAAGTCCGTAGCCGTTTGCGATATAGAATGGTTGCAAATGCTCATAAAGGAAACGAATGGGCTGCTTCAAATCTGCCTGAGGCTGAAGCGCCGAATAAATGTGCCATGCATTTACTGGCATGGTGATTACGAGAACGACAATCGCAGCGAAATTGGCAATCTGTAGCCGTTTCGGTGGGCGAAAAGTGCACGCGTCGCACTGCGACGCGGCGACAACGGAAGCGCGGGGGCCGCGGCCGACAACCGCGGCTACAGAAGCATCGTCGATCAGCAAAAGGCAAAGCGCGATCGTAAGCAGGTTGAAGAAGCAATAGTTGCCGGTGATGGCGATGGCGATTTGAAGAAAGATTAATAATCCGGCTGCGGTCAATCGTACTCGGCGCGGCGCCCAGATAAAAAACGGGACGATGATTTCGACGAACAGACAGAACGCGACTGAGAACTCTTTAAACCACTCCGGATGTTTGTCCGCGAACCAGGCGAAAACAGTCGGTAGCGGTTGGGTCCAATAGTGATAATCAAGCGCGGTCAGCGCATTCCAGTGAAAGGAGTGATCGACCCAGCCCCAGCAGGTGTCGCCGCTGGTCAGCTTCACCACGCCCGACATGAACATCAGTTTAAAGAGCAAAAATTTGAGCAGAAACAACGCAACCGGAGAAACCGCTGCAGCCGGGATCGCCGATCCTAGATTTTCCTTGGGCCAAAGCCGCCAGGGTGCGAAAAAAATCGCGAGAAACCCGGTTTCGAGCAAAAGGATGTCCCATTGGAAACTGAGAAAGTTTTGCCCCGCGACGACAAGCGAGAGATAAAAAACGAAAAGCAGTGTTGCCGAGAGTGCCGGCGCGACGCGGAAAATGAGCAGAACGGAAAGGGCGACGCCACCGCCGCAAAGAAAATGGAGAAAGAAATTGCTCGAACTGATCCAGCACAACGTCGGCAAGAGCGATACGGCTGTGAGCCCGATCTGGGCTTTCGCGTTCGCTAAGTAGATTTCAATTGGGATAATGCCTTTGGTGCCGACAAGACCGTGGATTTGGGTCCAAAGCGAAATGAATGCAATAAGGTAAATCAATCCGAGCGCGCTGAGAAACCAGCGGCGTGCCCAAAAATAGGTTGGCGGCCGGACATCTTTCCCCCAGAGCAATCGCGTCATCGTCGAGGCGAATGGCCGATTTTCCGCGATGACGCGATAAGCCAACTCAGAAACCGCCGAGAAACCGGGAACATGTTGGTAACTCCACCACAACCATCTTTTCCAGCGAGAACAGCGTAACGATCGATAAACCGCTGCCGCCGCGACGAAGACCTGACCGTTTCCATCGATGTAAACGACCGAGCGCTGAAATTGTTCCTGCGGAATTTCGGGAAAGCGTTCTGCGATTTCCTGATAGGGTGCGTAGTCGATCTCGGAGCCAGTGATTACACGCCAGCGCTCGATCCAGCGTCGGCAAAAGTGGCATTCGCCATCCCAGATCAAGAGCGGCTTGGGCGGGGGATTGGAAACGCGGATTGGCGCGCTCATATGCTCATTGTCATTTACAGGGGAATTGTTGTAGCGGCGTTTCTGTCAAGCGCCGACCGAATTCTATCAGGCGCTTGGCCCAAGCACCGCTAACGCAAACTCGGCCCAGGCCGGCGCGTGATCGGAGGGGTCCTTGCCCATGCGCATTTCACGATCGATTCCAGCGGCCGTGCAGCGTTTGGCAATTGAGTCACTTGCCAGGATTTCATCGATACGAAGACCGCGGTTTTTTTGGAATGCCATCATCCGATAATCCCACCAACTAAATAACCCCGCCTCAGCGTGATGAATGCGCAGCGTGTCGCGAAAGCCCACCTGTTCGAGTGCACGAAAAGCGGCGCGCTCATTCTCTGAACACATAATAGCGCCGCGCCAAAGAACCGGATCATGCACGTCGCGATCTTCCGGCGCGACATTGAAATCGCCGCAGACAACAACATCGCGAAAAATCCTCTGCGCATTGGCGATGCAGTCCCGAAGCTCAACAAACCATCGAAGCTTGTATTGGAACGCGGGCGAGCCGACGGCCTGCCCATTCGGGGCATAAACGCAGAAAACGCGAACATCTCCAATCGTCACAGCGATGACTCGCGCCTGCGGGTCTTCGCCAGCGGCGCACAATGCTGCTTCGCGATCGCGCAGCTGCTGTCGGGACAAAATCGCCACGCCATTATAAGATTTCTGGCCGTGAAAAACGCTGCGGTATCCCGCGGCAGAGAGTACCAATTCCGGAAATTGATCATCGCTGCATTTCGTTTCCTGGAGGCAGACGATATCCGGTTGTTGCTTTGCCAGCCACTCGAGCAGCCGTTCCTGGCGTTTGCGTAGCGAATTGATGTTCCAGGAGACGATCTTCATCGGCGGCGAATAGTGGCTGGTGAAACGAGAATAGAATCGAGACCACTATTCACCGAGCACTAGTCACTAATCACAATTCGATCTCAAGCCCCGGCGTCGGCACAATCACTTCACAATTCGGCAGGGCTAAGTTGAGCTGCTGTCGCATCCATTCTACGGCAGGCGGATCGCCGTGTACCAACAGAATCTTTTTGGGCGTGAGTCTTGTCGCGTACGCCATCAGCGATTCTCGCGAAGCATGTGCGCTAAATTGAAATTGTTCGATGTGACAGCGCAACGTTTGCGGCGGTTCGTCAGGATCGAGAGACACGGTGTCGCCGGTCTCAGCGGTACGCAAAATTCCGCCCGGCGATTCCGGGTCGGCGTAACCAACAAATAAGATGGAGTGCTGCGGAACTTCGACTACCCTGCGCGCAAAAATGTTGGAGAGCGTTTTGGGCGTCATCATCCCGCTGGAAAGCGCATAGACGCGACCGGCGCGTGCCGGAGAATCATTGATGGTTTGGCCATTCAAGACGAATGGCGCCACATCCTGCATCAATTGCACGCGCGGCCATTGCCGGCGTGTTTGATTGGCCCGCCGATCGTAAACCTCTGTCATTTTCGAGCTCAGTCCGCCGATGTAAGCGGGGAAATCTAATCGTTGTTGCCGGCGAAACTCATAAAACATCCCGAGTGCTTCCTGCGTTTTGCCCAAAGCGAAAACCGGAATCAACGCGCAGCCCCCGCGGTTAAAGGTTGCTTCAATTGCGGTTGCCATTTTTCTTTCTTCCGCGGCCCGTGACCAGCCTGGCGGTCGGGGAATATCACCGCGCGTGCACTCCATGATCAGAATGTCGACATTGTTTTGCGGAAAAATCGCCGACTGCATGATCGTTTGATCATCGAAATTAACGTCGCCGGTGTAGAAAATGGTTTGACCTTCCACGCGCAAGAGTATTCCTGACGAGCCAAGGACATGTCCGGCATCCCAAAATTCGAAGGCTAACGCGCCTCCATTGGCGACCCGATCACCGGTTGTCGTATAAGGCTGACGGTACCCGCAGCGATACCACTGCCCACTACTGCGATCGATCTCGCGATGGCCAAAAAGCGGATAGATAGTGAGCCCGAGCTCCTCGCGCTGTCGCGTCATGACGTTAACGGAATTGTGGAGGAGAAGAGAGCCGATTTCGCTCGTCGGTTCAGTCATGAAAACGCGCGCATGCGGCTGCTGTCGCATCAGGACAGGAAGTGTCCCGATGTGATCTTGGTGGGCATGGCTAATAAGAATTGCGTCGATCGTTCGGCCTTCAACTGGTTTCCAGTTTGGGAGCGCGTTCTCGCCTGCTTCTTTCGGATGCATCCCGCTATCCAGAATCAATCGCTCGCCGCCGGCTTCGAGGTAATAAGAGTTCGCGCCGATTTCAGTGTGACGGGTGAGATTGATGAACTTCATGCCGGCCGAACTACTTAACCCTTCTTCTACCTCTTCCTCTCAGTCTTATTCTCGGAATCCCATTAAGATTAAGTTTAAGGCGAGAGGAAGAGAAAGACGCCATGAGTACAGCTCTTTGGAAGATATCCAGCTAATATTGAAGACAAATGCGAGAGCGCAGCTACAGCAACGTCTCGAAAATACGCATCCAGTTTCGAAACAGAATTTTCTCGATCTGCTCATCGCTAAATCCGCGCTCGATCAATTTAGCGGTGACGTTGGGCGCGTGACCATGATGCAAAAGGTCCGGAATGAAATGGACATGGGGGAATTTTTTATGGAATGCATCGCGCTCTTCCTCAGACCAGCGCCGGTACATGAATTCGAAGAAATCGAAGCCAATCCCGACGCCATCGATCCCGATTAGATCGATCACATGCTGGATATGATCGACGTAACGATCCAGAGTGGCTTCTTCTTTCTTTGAACTAACGAGAATCGAATTAACGCCAATGACTCCACCACGGGCGCCGATCGCCTTAATCTGTTTGTCGCTGATGTTGCGTTCGATGTCGTAATATTTTCGGACGTTGGTGTGCGAAACGACTACCGGGCGGGTGGTGTTTTGCAAAATGTCATCAAAACCGGCAGGATTGATATGTGCCAGATCGAGAATGACTCCGAGCCGCTCGCATTCGCGAACTAATTGGAACCCAAAAGCCGTCAATCCTTCTGGTGAGGAGCCGCTGGCCGTAAAACCGCCGCCGTGACCGGCGGAGTTGCTGCGCACGTGAGTGAGGCCAAGGATGCGCAGCCCCAGTTCATAAAAAATTCGCAACAAATTGAGATCGGCACCGAGAGGTTCGGCTCCTTCCATCGCAATCAGTAGCCCAATTTTTCCCTGCTCATGCGCGCGTTTGATCTCCGCATACGAGCGACAGATGGCGAATCGACGGCATCGTTCTGCTTCCACGTAAGTTCGCGCCACTTGCGCTAGCGCCACTTCCAGCGCGCGCTCGGGCACAAATTGGTCTTCGATGTAAATGCCGGCCGCTACCGTTCCAATGTCGCCCGCTTCAAATTCCGGAAGAAAATCGTCCGCCAGCACGTTCTCGCGATTGCGGTGGTCGTACAAAAACATCGGCAAATCGAAATGTAGATCAATGATTCGTGCGCCAGGTAATCGCGCGGTCCGGTTGTCCATTGATTCGGGTGAAGCATTCATTCCATTAGCATGTTCAAAGATTTGCGGTTTCGCTGATTACCCTCAGCATCGAGCAAGGGACTGCTCGATCCACTTTGCAACTGTCAGGGTGCAGGCGGCGAGGCAGCAATTTCGGTCGCTTCCGCCGGATGTTTCGGCCGCGGCCAGGCGAAAGCGAGGAGTCCCAGTAACCATGCCGTGCCCAACGGGACCAGTCCGGGAATCCAAATCGCATAGCGCGATATTATTATGAATGCCATGAGGCAATACGCAGCGGTGAAAGCTATCAACCCAAGGATGAGATCGACCCGCGAAGTCCGCACCGCGCGCGAACCGAGAACCGCGATGAGCAAGATTACGACGCAATCAAAGACGACGGTGATTCGGCGAATAAAATGATTCGATTGCAACGTCGCAATAGCGGCAGCAAACACATCAGGCGGGGCCAGCGGATTCTTGGGAGTGCGCGCAAGAATCAGTTCGTCGTGCAGACTTTGAAGCGGGGAGTTTTGTTGCCGCTGCTGTGCGAGAAGCAGCAATTCGTTTAAGGAGAACCGACGTCCGAGTTTCGACGCGTTGGGATTTACCGTTAGCGTCCCGTCCCAGCCGATCGGAATCCTACGCCCCTCCGGAAGCGCGATGTGCGAGCCGATTTGAATTTGCACTTCGCTCATTGGTATGCGTGCCCAGGCGAGGAAGGCCTGCAGGGCAAAGGCCGGAATGACTTCACCGCGATAGTTGAAAAGCAAGGGAACGCGCGTGGCAGATTCTCCCGACAAGTTGACGTAACCGAGCGACGAGACTAGTCGCAAATCTTCGTCAGGCTGGCGCTGAACTCCGGTGTAGGTGGGAAGGTCCCCTCGGCGGCCGCTTACATGCACAAAACCAGGGATTTCCGTGGGTTGAGCATCCGGATCGGGCGTGGAAGTTAGCTCGGCTGAGAG
>DATELT010000213.1:0-4574 GCA_035276245.1 Chthoniobacterales bacterium | reverse complement strand
TAATCTTCTCGCGCGTGATCCATTTCATCGTCAAGCGGCAAAGCTAAACCGATTGCCCATCGCGCCGTTTATTGCCTTTTCATAAACGGTTATGGCCGCAATCGCGTCTTCAATCGCTACGCCAGTGCTGTCGAAAACGATAATTTCATCGGCGTGAGTACGACCTGGTTTGCGGCCAGCGGCAATTTCGGATAACTCGGCATAAATATTCCCCCGCTCCATCAATCCGGCCGCGATTGCATGGTGCGTATCACCAATCGTGCAGGCTTGGTCCACGCTGTCCGCCACCACTTTGGCCGAAGCCATCAGAGCGGGATCGATTTCCTGTTTCTCCTCAGCATCAGCCCCGACTGCGGCGATGAACGTGCCAGCCTTTACCGCTTCCTGCCGCACAAAAAATCGACGGGACGGCGTGCAGGTAACTACCACATCGCTTTGACAAATCGCCTCGGATAAATCTCGAACCGGATCGATTCTGCATTCGGTCGAGAGTGTCGCGGCGAAATTCCTCGCCACGTCTTTGCTTAAATCGAACGCGAAAATCCTTTCCAATGGAAGGACCGTACAGAGAGCACGAAGTTGGGCCGCTGCTTGCCGGCCACATCCGCAGATTGTCGCGACGCGACTATTTTTCCGCGCGAGATATTCTGCCGCCACCGCCGTTGCAGCCGCCGTACGCTTGATCGTGATTTCCATCGAATCAAGAACGGCCACGACGGCGCCGTTGTTCGCGGCGAAGACCACGATGACACCCTGGATGGTTGGCAAACCAAACGCCGCACCGTTGTCCGGGAAGTTGGTGTTGAGTTTCGCGACGATGTAGCCGGGATCGCCCGGAAGACAAGCGGCCTTAACATGCAAACCACCGCGCGGGGTGTTAACTCCAAGAATCCCCGGCGCGGGAATTCTTCCTTCGCCCTGCCAGCGAAAGACGTTTTCCACCGCTTCGATGCATTCGGCCAAGCTAAGAATTTCCTCGACGTCACTGCGACTCAACAACAACGGTCCTTCAATTTGCATCCGGCCCTCCAACAAGATCGACAATGTTGTCGCCGGGTTTCGCTTCCGCCGGAGGCTGACCGCGTCTGAAAATCCGCGCCCCGGTTTCGCCTTTTAAGGTGATGGCACCGTTCTCGCAGAGTAGCCAGGCTCCTTCGCGCATGCCGACGACTGGCGTTTCGTTTTCCTCAAGGAACTGGAAAATCCGTTCCTCCTGCGTTTCGCCCATGTGCGTTGAGCCCGGATCCGGGTCGAGATAATGCGGGCTGATTTGAAAGGGGACCAGGCCCAGCGAATCGAATGAGCGCAGCTGGACAATCGGCATGTCCTTGGTCGTCTTGATCGTGGGCCCGGCGACGTTCGAGCCCGCACTGCTTCCGATATACGGAGTTCCCTCCCTCACACACTGGCGGATCGGTTCGAGTAAATCAAAATCCTCCAGCGCCTTGAGCAGCCGAAAGGTATTTCCGCCGCCAATAAAGATTGCGTCGGTCTCCTCAATGGCGCGCTTCGGATCGCTAACTTGATGAACCGACTCGCAGGTAAGGCCCATTTTGGCAAGGCGCGCTTGCGCTTTGGCGGCGTAAGCCTCGCGATCGAATAGGGCGAAGGGGAAGAATAAAACGGATTGGCTGGGACCGAGGAAATTTTTTATCGCCGGCGCGACGTGATCGAGATACTCGCGGCCATAAACCGTCGAGTTGCTAATCAATAATATGCGCGCGCTCCGATTCATCTTGTTATATGTATAACAAGCTGTATAGCTGTATTCAATCTGAAAATGCGCCCGCGCCGACACAAATTCTCTTCCTGGCTTTTGCTCCTCTTCCGCCTTCCCGCCACCCATCAGGCCGAACGCGTCGCCACTTGGCGAAAACTGAAGAGATCAGGCGCGATCCAAATCCAGACTTCCACTTACGTCTTGCCGGACGAACCGGCCCGTTACGAGTATTTTCAGTGGCTAACGCAACAGGTTCGCGATGTGGGCGGTGACGCTACTCTCGTCCGCGCGCGCGAGATCGAGGGGTTGCCCGACGATAAACTGGTCGATCTTTTCAATTCAGCTCGGGCCAAAGATTACGCACCGCTGGCGAAGCAGCTGCAGCGTTTGCTGACACGCGGGAAGAAGGCGGATACGATCGAACGCATCCGAAAGCAGTTCCTCGACATTCGCGAAGTGGATTTTTTCGATAGCCCACAAGCACAAGATATCGAAATGCTTCTGCACAAAATCGAGAAGACGACGAAAGCGCCGCCCGCAGTTAACCCGAAAAACTACCGCAATAAAACCTGGCTGACACGGCCGCGACCGGAAATAGATCGGGTCGGTTCGGCCTGGCTGATTCGAAAATTCATCGATCCGAATGCGAAATTCATTTTCAATAGCAAAGCCTCGGTACAGCCCGAGGCCGTTTCCTTCGACATGCTCGATGCCGAATTCTCACACCACGGTGATGACTGCACCTTCGAAACCCTTACGAAACGTTTCGCGATTCACGATAAAGCGGTGCGCAAGATCGGTGAAATGATCCACGATGCCGATTTGGACGACACACGATTTCAACGGGTCGAAGCTATAGGCATCGACCGTGTTCTCAAAGGTTGGGCGAAAGCTGGAATGAGCGACGGCGACTTGCTGCGAAACGGTTTCACGATGTTCGAAGGCCTCTATCGACACCTCCAGCGCTCCTGATGACTACCACAAAGGTTGTTGGTCCGACCAAGGTAACGGGTGGCTCGCATCCGAGTTTCGCGGAAGCATTCCGATTTTGGGTCAAGCTCGGCTTCATTTCCTTTGGAGGACCAACAGGGCAGATCGCGATCATGCAAACCGAGCTGGTGGAGAAGAAAAAATGGATCAGCCAATCGCGCTTTCTGCACGCGCTTAACTTCTGCATGTTGCTACCAGGTCCGGAAGCGCAACAACTCGCGATCTACATCGGCTGGCTTCTGCACAAAACCTGGGGCGGCATCGTGGCCGGTGCGTTTTTTGTTATCCCTTCGATTTTCATTCTCTGGGGGTTGAGTTTCATTTACGCAGCTTTCGGCAACATTCCGTGGATCGCGGCCATCTTCTACGGACTGAAACCCGCCGTCACCGCAATCGTTCTGACCGCCGTCATTCGAATCGGCAGAAAAGCGCTCAAAAACGAAGTGATGTGGACGTTGGCTGCGCTCGCTTTTATCGCCATCTATTTTTTCAAGATTCCATTCCCCGCAATCATCCTCAGTGCGGGCGCGATTGGATTTGCGGGCGGCCTGCTTTGGAAATCGAAGTTCGAAAATGCATCGAGGGAGAATTCTGCGTCAGGGACATCCGTAATCAGCGATGAACAGGAATCGCCCGCGCATGCGCGACCAAACTTGTCGCGCGCGTTTTGGGTTTCGATTGTTTGGCTGACACTATGGTTAACGCCGACGGTGATACTTGGTGTATTACGCGGTTGGGACAGTACTCTATTTAAGCAAGGTTTGTTTTTTAGTAAGGCGGCCGTCGTCACCTTTGGCGGGGCGTACGCGGTGCTACCGTATGTCACGCAACAAGCGCTCTTTCATTATGGCTGGCTCAAACCGGGTCAGATGATGGATGGCCTCGGTCTCGCGGAAACTACGCCTGGCCCGTTGATCATGGTGCTGCAATTCGTCGGTTTCATGGGTGCGTGGCAGCATCCGGAAGGTTTGCCGCCCTTGCTTGCGGCAACGATCGGCGCGCTCATCACCACCTGGGCCACATTCACGCCCTGTTTTCTTTGGATTTTCCTGGGCGGCCCCTACATCGAACAACTGCGCGGCAACAGGCGACTGACCAGTGCGCTGTCTGCAATCACTGCCGCTATTGTCGGGGTGGTCCTCAACCTAGCCATTTGGTTCGCGCTTCATGTTTTCTTTCCCGCAACTAGCACTATAGATTGGTTTGCAATCGCACTCTGCATCGCCGCCTTTGTCGCCCTGCTGCGCTACAAAGTCGACATCGTTCCCGTGATCATCGGCGCCGGAATGCTGGGTCTCCTCCATAACTTTATTGTGGGATAACGTCCCGGCCGGCCCTCCGCATCGTGTACGCTCCCCGGTTTCCCTATGGGATTAATTGGGTCCGCCATGCGTTGCGACCAGCGGTTACCCCGAACTTCGAATCCTCATTTTTGAGGGTTGTTATATACCTCTAAGAGAATATCCTTGCGCTGGAATGTAATATATTTTGAGTCATGAAATTGGACGCATTAAAAGACGCATTAAGCAAGCATCCCGGCACATTTCCCCGTTTCGTGCTACCCGATGGCACTTTTATTCCCGCTCATGCTCACGTGACCGAAGTCGGTCATGTCGTAAAAAGTTTCATCGATTGCGGTGACCAGGCCGGAAGAGAGGAAAAGGCTTTGCTGCAAACACATGTCGAAAATGATACGGAACACCGCCTCCGGTCGGACCGATTGGCAAAAATTCTGCAAATTGGACGGCGCGTACTTCCAAACGATCAATTGGACGTTGAAGTCGAATACGATTGCTGTGTCGTTGCTCATTACCCTATCGCAGAAGCGAGACTCGAAGGTGAGTATCTGGATCTGCTTTTGAGT